>JBEBXF010000190.1:0-6599 GCA_040391725.1 Eoetvoesiella caeni
TATTTTGTGCAGATAAAATATTTTATGCACAAAAATTATTTTACCCCTATAATCCGGCCAAGGGGAAATGCCGCGGCACCATCCATCCATTCTTATATCCGGAGAAGACCATGAAATTGATTTCCTACCACCGCGACGGCAAGGCTTGTTTCGGCGCTGTCGTCGACGACGGCGTCATCGAACTGAGCGGCCGCGTCGCCGCGCCCGACCTGGCAAGCCTCGTCGCCGACGCGCAGCAACTGCAGCAGGCCAAGGACATCGTCGCCAAAGGCCAGCCCGACTGCAAGCTGGCCTCGGTGGATCTGGACCCCGTCATCCCCAACCCCCGCAAAGTGGTTTGCGTGGGCATCAATTACGTCAAACACGCCGAAGAGGCCGGACGCAAGGTCGGCGACTACCCCGTCATCTTCCAGCGCTATTCGGAAACCGTGCTGGCCCACGGCAAGCCCCTGCTGCGCCCCAAGGCATCCACTCACTTCGACTTCGAGGCGGAACTGGCCGTGGTCATCGGCAAGGGCGGTTCGCACATCGACCCGGCCAACGCCATGGAGCACGTCGCGGGCTACACCTGCTTCAACGACGCCAGCGTGCGCGACTGGCAGTTCCACACCCACCAATACGGCATGGGCAAGAACTTCCGCGCGACCGGCGCCGTCGGCCCCTGGCTGGTCACCGCCGACGAAATCCCCGAATACCGCAACCTGACCATCCAGGGCGTGCTTAACGGCCAGGTCATGCAGGAAGGCAAGCTGTCGGAACTGGCCTTCGATATTCCCGCGCTCATCGCCTATATCTCGCAAGCCCTGCCGTGGCACCCAGGCGACATCCTGGCCACCGGCACGCCCAGCGGCATCGGCTTCAAGCGCACTCCGCCCGTCTTCCTGAAAGACGGCGACACCTTCGACGTCGTCGTTCCAGGGGTCGGCACGCTGTCCAATCCCGTCGTCGACGAAACCTGATCCACCACGACAACGGCGCAAAGCCCTTGCAAAAAGGGCCGTGCCCGGAGACAAGCATGTCCAAACTGCCGCAAATCAACTTCACGCATACCGGGATTTTCTGCGCCGACCTACCCATGATGGTCGATTACTACTGCCAGAAAATCGGCTTTGTCGTCAGCGACGAAGGCGTCGCCTCCACCGGGCACCGCCTGTTCTTCCTGACCCAGAATCCCGAAATCCACCACCAGTTGGTGCTGTTCGAGGGCAAGCCCGACAACCTGCCCTTCAATCCCATCAACCAGTTGTCCTTCCTGCTCAACTCGCTGGACGACCTGCGGCTGTTCTACAAGAAAGCCGTCGAGTTCAAGTTCAACGACATCGATCAGGTCGACCACGGCAACGCCTGGTCCATGTATTTCAGGGATCCTGAAGGCAACCCGCTGGAAATGTACGTCGATACGCCGTTCTACACCCACCAGCCGTGCCGCGAGCCGTTGGACCTTACGCAGTCCAGCGAACAAATCATCGCCACGACCAAGGCCATGTGCCAGCGCCGCCCCGACTTCATGAGCCGCGACGAATGGATGCAGGCCACCCGCGAACGCATCGAGCGCCTGCGCGCCTGAACGCGCGCAAGACATCGATGCTCACACATCCGGCGGACATGGGCGGCCGGAACTGCAGGCATGGCCGCCGCTGAGCATTCAACACGCGGAGCTTGGGCTGGATCGTCGACGGAAGACGTTGCCCTCCCACACGCATTGGGATGAATTGGGACGATTTTTATGGATTTCGATCTGGTCATAGTGGGTCTGGGGCCCGTGGGCGCCGTCGCCGCCAACCTGGCGGGCCAGCGCGGCCTGAAGGTTCTGGCGCTGGACAAGCAAACGGAAATCTACGACAAGCCGCGCGCCTTCGGTCTGGACCACGAAATCATGCGGATCCTGGGCAATATCGGCGTGGCCGGCGACATTGCCCGGCACGTCATGCCTTATCGAACCAGCGAATACCATACAACCGGCTCGCGCGTGCTCAAGCGCATCGTGGCGGCCAGCCCGCCGTTGCCGCTGGGCTGGGAAGCCAACTATGTGTTCTCCCAGCCCGCCCTGGAAGCCGCGCTGCGCAAGAAAGCGCTGTCGCTGCCCAGCGTGCGGATCGAGCTGGGCACGCAGGCCGTCGCCACCTGTTCCATCCCGGACGGCCAGCAGCTCACGCTGCACGATGCCCAGGGCGCCGAGCGCCGCGTCTCCGCCCGCTACGTCCTGGCCTGCGATGGCGGGTCCAGCACCCTGCGTTCAATGCTGGGCCTCGACATGGAAGACCTGCTGTTCGACGAACCCTGGCTGGTGGTCGACATCATGGTCGAACCGCATGCGCTGGATAGCCTGCCCCAAACCAACATCCAGTATTGCGAAACAGCCAGGCCATGCACCTACATCGTCGGGCCGGGCCGCCACAGGCGCTGGGAATTCATGATCAACGAAGGCGAAGCGCCCGACGCCCTGGCCCAGCCCGGCGCCGTCGAAAAGCTGCTGGCCCGCTGGCTCGCGCCGCAGGACTACCGGTTCTGGCGCTCCGCCGCCTACCGTTTCCACGCGCTGGTGCTGCGGCAATGGCGCCGCGACCGGGTTTTCTTCCTGGGCGATGCCGCCCACATGACGCCGCCCTTCATGGCCCAGGGCATGTGCCAGGGCGTGCGCGACACCGCCAACCTCGTCTGGAAACTGGATCTGGTCATCAAGGGGCTCGCCTCGCCGGAGCTGCTGGACTCCTACCAGGAAGAACGACTGCCCCACGTGCGCCACACCACGCTGGTCACCAAAGAGCTGGGCCGGGTCATCTGTGAACGCGACCCTGCCAAGGCCGCCGAGCGCGACGAACGCATGCTGGCCGAAATGAAGACGCACCCCGAGCCCACCATACGGCAATCCCTGATTCCCGGGCTGTCGGGCGGCTTCATCGCCACGCCGGATCTGGCTTGCGCCCAGGGCGAGTTGTTCCCGCAACCCTTCGTCCATGATGCCCAGGGCAAAGCGGGCTTGCTGGACGAATTCACCGGCGCCTCGTTCCGCCTGGCCGTCGCCCACGACATCGATCTTTCCGCGCTGCGACCCGCCGTCGAGGACTGGCGGCAGGCTACCTCGATGCCGCTGGCCCTGGTAAGACTCGTCGATGGCATGCAGTCCGAATCGCCGTGCGAAGCCTGCGATTTCCAGGAAAGAGACGGCGTATTGCAGCGCTGGATGGCCGGCCACGGCTGCAGGATCGCGCTGGTGCGGCCCGACCATTATGTATTCGGCGCCTGCGCCGCCATCGAACAGGCCGTGGCGCTGCTGGACGATTTGCGGCATAGACTGGCGTCGGGCTCGTCGCACCCGCAGCCTGGCGAACCCACGGCGCAGGCGCGGAAACAAGCCGAAATTCCGCCCGAATAATTTGCAGCAAGTCACGTTTTACGCATAAAATTGCTTCATCTTCCCTTCAGGACTTCAGCGATGGATAACTTCCTGGCCGAACCGGCGTCAGGTGCGCCCTTGATCGAAGTCGCCCTCACCCGCATGAAACGCGCCATTATCTGCGGCGAACTCGAACCGGGCGCCAAGCTCAAGGTGGAAACCCTGTCCAAATCCTACGGACTCAGCAGTTCGCCCATACGCGAAGCGCTGAATCGGCTGGCCCAGGACGGCATCGTCACGGCCAGCGACAACAAAGGCTTCCGGGTCGCCCCCATCTCCATCGAAGACTTCCAGGAAATTTCGCGCCTGCGCATCCTGCTTGAATGCGAAGCGCTGTCCGACGCCATGACCTACGGCGACGACACCTGGGAAGGCGACATACTGGCGTCGTTCCACCGGCTCAGCGCCGCCGAAAAACGCCTTGCAACCGGCCCCGTGGCGCTGGACGACGATTGGTCCAGTCGGCACAAGGCCTTCCACTTCGCCTTGTTCTCGGCCTGTCCATCGCCCTTGCTGCTGGGCCTCATCAATTCGCTGTTCGACCGCGCCGAACGCTATCGCCGGTTCTCCGCGCAGCACCGCCAGGTCGCCCGCAATAAAAACAACGAACATCAACTACTGATGAAGGCCGTGCTAAGCGGCGACAAGGCCAAGGCCACGGCCATGCTGCGCCAGCATATCGAGCAGACCCAGGGCAATGTGCGCCAGGCGCTCGAACGCCAGGCCGCAACCCTGCAGTAGCCGGCTCCGGCGTCCAGCTTCCCGGCCGCCGCGGGCTCCAGCCCGCAAGCCCGCCGGTTCATGCCAACCGTCCAGGCCGGCTGCAAGGCCCTAGGCCTTTTTCACATAGCCGTTGCACCAGCCATGTATCGAGACCTCTTTGCCCGCGAACAGCGGACAGGAGCCCCAATCGGCCGTGCCGCCCTGATAGAACTGGCAATTGCCGCAGTGCTCGCCCGCCGCGTATTTTGCGTATTTGGCCTTGTCGACCGTCGTGGCATCGTGGGTATAGCCTAGTGCCTTGGCCGCGGGATCGTTCTCATCGAGCTTGGCCGCTTGCGCAAAGCCCTGCCGCGCGAGGGCAAGCGAAGAGGCGGCGCCCAGGCTGGTTAACAAGAACGTGCGTCGAGACGATTTCATGATGACTCCTTAAGTGTAATGCCGGCTTCGCGCCGGACAAACCAGGACTGCCCGATGCAGTCCTCGACATGGCGGTCGAAGCCAGGTACACGTAAGGAAAATAGCGCAGATGGCGCCAACCGTCGTTTTCAAAGGCAGCCCTGGCCCGGCCGGAGACTAACGTACCGGCCGGGCCTGGGCTTGCCTAAAAAACATGGTACTGCACATTGCGGCACAAAGCAGGCCGGCGCATCGTTCATGCGCGCGCCGGCCCGGCAGGCACGGCCTATTTCACGAACTCGTTGGTGAATACGTCGCCGGCCTTGAGCTTGTTGCGGATGATGTTGTTATGCAGGTAGAAGTCTTGCAGGGCATTGACCCTGTCGGCGTTGAATTCGCCCAGCACCTTCTGGCCCGGATACACGTTTTTCGCGTAGTACTCCATGACCTGCTTGACGAGCGCTTCGCGGCCCTTGTAGGCAGGTACGGCCTTGATGTATTCGGCAGCGGCCTCGTCCGGGTTTGCCTGCACCTGGGCCAGCGACTTGAGCGTGGCGCTCACGAACTTGCGGATTACCTCGGGGTGGCTCTTGATGTAGTCGTCGGAAGCCATGATGGCCTGCGCCATGCCGGGGAAGAAGTCGCCAGTGGATTCCCACTTGAGCTTGGCGCCGGCCTCTTCGGCGAATGCCCCCATTTCGGGTGCCCCCACCAGGCCGTCGGCCTTGCCCAGCGCAACCTGCTGCCAGATCCCGGTGGGGCCGGCGGCCTGGACATGCACGTCGTTCTGGGTAAGGCCGCCCTTGGCCAGGATGGCCAGCGTGGCATAGAAGGACGTGTCCTGGTACGCCATGACGGTAAGCGTTTTGCCCTTCAGGTCGGCAGGTTTGTCGATATGGCGGTCTTCGCGGGTCATGAGCTGGTGCAGGGCATGGCCGCCAAGCAGCGCGACGCCTTTGACGGGGATGCCGTTCTGGCGAAGAATGATGGGGGTGTCGCCCAAGGCGCCGCCCAGTTGCCCATTGCCCGCGCCCAGTTGCTTGCCTACGTCGGCGCCGCCCTTGACGGTTACGAACCTGACCGAAAGCCCTTCCTTTTCGTACAGATGCTTGCTTTGCGCCAGCATGAAGGGCGCGAACGCAATGGCCTGCGCCGGTGCGGGCAGCAGATACGTAATTTCGGCAAGCGGCTTGTCCTGCGCATTGGCCGCGCCTGCCGGCAACGCCATGGCCAGGCCCAGCACCGCGGCGCCCGCCCCCTTTTGAACTGCCTTGATTGCGTTGAACATGAAAGTCGTCCTCTCGATAGTTATAGAAAAATACCGGCCGCCTGCCACAGGAAAACCCCGGACAGGCGGGTGTGCATTCATACCGGGTGAGCTTCCACCCATAATTCACTTGAAAGCGAATTATAAATGTATAAAATCGTAAAGGTCTATCAGTAGTAATCAGTAGTAGCCCCAGTGCGCCGCGCGAACGGCGCGCCGGCCTGATCCCCCCGGATCCCGCCCCACACAAACTTATGAACGCATCATGAACGCCACCGCCAAGAAAACCAGGCCGCGAGCCAAGGGCCGACCTGATGCCGTGGACGGCGTCGGCCGGGAAGCCCTGCTGCAGGCCACGATAGAAGAGCTTCGCAGCACCTCGCCCGAAGCCCTGACGCTTGCCGGAGTCGCGGCGCGCGCCGGCGTGCATCCCGCCCTTATCCGCTATTACTTCGGCGACAAGAACGGCCTTCTGCAAAACGCGGTGCAGGTGCTGGTGGAACAAGGCCAGGAGGCGGCCCGCTCCAAAATAGAAAGCAACGCTCCCCTGGCCGAAAAACTGACCGACAGGCTAAGCAGCATGATCGCCCTCATCCAGGCCAATCCTCACTTCCACCGGCTGGTTCTGGACAAGGTCTATGGCCAGACGGGCGTGGCCGCCAAAGAGCAACTGCTAAGCCGCATTACCAGCCGAGGCATGCGGCTTACCATCGCCATGCTGCACGACAGTTCCGGCGCGCCCGCGCGCCCCGTGGACCCCCGCTTCCTGCACGTCGCCATCATCGGCCTGACCGAATTCTTCGTGCCCGCCAAGCC
>JBEBXF010000191.1:0-6568 GCA_040391725.1 Eoetvoesiella caeni
TTTTGCAATGCGCGAGCTCATTTAAGTTCCTTTGAGAAAAGAGTCACACTAAAAACTAATTGGTAAATGGTCCCCAGGTAGGCTCGCGAACCTTGCCGTCGAGCGCTGACAAGGTCTGGCGTACCCGGCCATCTGTCGATACCACGGCCAGAACGCTGCGACCGCCCTGAACCGAGCTATAGAGGATTTGCATGCCGTTGGGCGCAAAACTGGGTGATTCGTCGTCCGGCCCCGCGGTCAACAATTGCTCGCCGCCGGTGCTCATGTTTTGCATCCCGATGCGGAATGCTCCGTCCCTGCGAGTAACGTACGCCAGGTTCTTGGCATCTGGCGAGATGGCTGGTGAAACATTGTAACTACCGCTGAAGGTGATGCGCTGGGCGTCGCCGCTGGCGAGATTGACCCGATAGATTTGCGGCGCACCGCCTCGGTCGCTGGTGAAGACCAGCGAGCCGCCGTCCGGCGTGTATTGCGGTTCGGTATCGATGAGGGGCGAGCGCATGACCCGGCGCAGGTTCGATCCGTCGGCGTTGATCGTGTAGATTTGCGAGATGCTGTCGCGCGAAAGCACCACGGCAAGCTGCTGCCCGTTGGGCGACCAGGTCGGCGCGCTGTTGTTGCCCTTGAAGTTGGCGATGGGGAATCGTTGCCCCGTTGCCAGGGTCTGGATGTACACCACGGGCTTGTTGCTCTCGAAGCTGACGTAGGCCAGCTTTTTGCCATCGGGCGACCAGGAGGGCGAAATGATGGAGTGTTTGGAACGCAGCATGACTTGCGGATTTTGCCCGTCGGCGTCTGCAATTTGTAACTCATAGGTGTTGCCTTTTTGCAACACATAGGCAATGCGAGTGGAGAACACACCGCGCACGCCGGTGATTTTTTCGTAGATGCGGTCGGCGATCTGGTGCGCGATGCGGCGCAGTTCTTTTTCGGACCCGGTGAAGGCTACGCCGTCGAGCTGGCTTTTGCGCACCGAGTCGCCCAGGCGATAGCTGACCGAGTATTGGCCGCCCGATTGGCTGATGGAGCCGTAGGCCAGATAATCGGCGCCGCGCGAGCGCCAGTCGTCGTAGGAAACCGGCGTTTCGGCGGTAAGGCTGGCGCCGGCGGCGCTGATCAGGCGGAACTGGCCCGAGCGGGTCAGGTCGGCGCGGATGACTTCGGACACGTACTGGCCTTGCGGATCGCCCGAGAAATCGGCGATGGCGATCGGGTACTGCGTGGCGCCCACTCCCGACATGTCGACGCGAAGCTGGGCATTGGCCTGCGTGGCGGCAAAGAAGGTTGCCAGCAGCATGACCAGCCCTGAAAGCCAGGTTCTCCACGAGCCGCGGGTGGCGGCTTTCGCGAAAGGGGCAACTGTCATATCGGTAATCTCCTATTGTGGGTACATTTGGTAGTTTCCTTCGATGGACGAGGGATACTTCCCATTAGGTGGTTTCGGGAACGGGTTGCAAGCTTTGATGCCGGCTTCGACCGCCCGGTCGAAGCCGGCAATTCCCGAAGAACGCAGAATATCCACCTTGGTGACCGCGTGCTGCACGGGATCTAGTGTAGCTCTGTATTGTACTGTGGGGTTGGGGCCGTTGCGGGGCGGAATCGGGTAAATGACCTTGGGTTCCACGCACTGGCGAATCTGGGCCGCATAGCCGCCATCGCCGCCACCGCCGCCGCGCTGATTGCGGTCGGCCGTGCCACCGGGAATGCCCGCCGCGCCAAGGGCGTCGCCGCGCATGGCGGCGCGAATGGCGTCGCGCTTGGCGGCGGCCGCTTTCTCGGCGGCGGCCTTGGCTGCAGCGGCTTTCTTCTCGGCGGCGGCTTTTTCCGCCGCTTCCTTGGCCGCTTTCTGGTCGGCCGCTTTCTTGGCTTCGGCTTCCTCTTTGGCTTTCTGCTCGGCGGCCGCCTTTTGCTCAGCCGCCTTCTTGGCATCGTCCTTGGCCTTTTGCTCGGCCGCTTTCTTGGCGGCGTCAGCCTTGGCCTTCTTGTCGGCGTCGGCCTTGGCTTTTGCTTCCTCGGCCTTTTTCTCGGCCAATGCTTTTTCGGCAGCCTGTTTGGCGGCTTTGTCCGCCGCCGCTTTCTCGGCCGCTTTCTTCTCGGCCTGCGCCTTTTCGGCGGCCAGGCGTTCCTGCTCCTGCTTCTCGTGCTCTTTGCGGGCTTTCTCGAGCGCGATATCGGGATCGACGGCGGGCTTGGGCGGCGTGGTCACAGGCGGCGCGGGCGTGGGCTTGGGCTGCGGTTGAGGCTCGGGTTGGGGTTCGGGTTTTGGCTGGGGCGTGGGCTTGGGAGGCGGCGCGACCTCGGGCGGAGTCTGGGCGTCGGATTGCTCCGGCTCGGCCGCCGTGGGGGTGGTGCCATTGGCCCAGAGTTCGACCTGAACCGGATTGGGGCTTTTGGGGGGCGACGACAGGAACCCGAACAGCATCAGCAAAAAGACCAGCAAGTGGGCGCTGGCGGCGTAGACCAGCCCGCGACGCTCGTCCTGCTGTTCGGGCGTTCTTGCGAGGGGAGCGTTGGCGTGCCTGGTCTTGGTGTGCTTCATGGGTTGGGGGGATTGTCCGTTGGCGAGCCTGGAGGTATGCCGATTATTTTTTCTTGCCCGTATCGGCGCTCGACTTCTGGTCGACGAGCAGGCCCAGGCGGGTAATGCCGCCGCTTCGCAGTTCGTCCATGACCTTCATCACCTCTTCGTAGGGAACCCGGCCGTCCGCGGCGATGACCACCGGGGTGTCGGCCGTGCTGCGCGACTGCACTTCGCTGACCAGGTTCTGGCTGTCGATTTGCTGGAACTCCGACCCGGCGGTGCGCATGCGCACGGAAATGGATTTGTCTTCGGAAATCTGAACTTCGAGCGGCGTCGTGGGCACCTCGGCCGCCTGGCCGACGGAAGGCAGTTGTATGACGCCCGGCGTGATCATGGGCGCGGTCACCATGAAAATGACCAGCAGCACCAGCATGACGTCAATGTAGGGAACCACATTGATTTCGTTCTTCAGGCGGCGGCCGTTCCGGCCGGAGGAGCCACGGTTCGAAGGCATTAGCGGACCTGACGTTGCAAGATATTGAGGAACTCGTCTATGAAGCTGTCGAAGCGGATAGACAGGCGGTCGATTTCGTTGGTGTAGCGGTTGTAGGCGATGACGGCCGGAATGGCCGCGAACAGGCCGATGGCCGTGGCGATCAGGGCTTCGGCAATACCCGGGGCCACGGCGGAAAGCGTGGCCTGCTGCATGGTGGAAAGGCCCAGGAAGGCGTGCATGATGCCCCAGACCGTGCCGAGCAGGCCGATGTAGGGACTGACCGAGCCGGCCGAGGCCAGGAAGTTCAGGTGGGATTCCAGGCCGTCCATTTCGCGTTGATAGGTGGCGCGCATGGCGCGGCGCGGGCCGTCCAGCAGTGCGTCGCTGGTGCCGTTGCTGCGGCGCGCCTTGATGAATTCGGTCATGCCGGCATCGAAGATGCGGGCCAGGGCGCCATGTTCATCGCGCCGGGTGGCGACCGACTGCTGCAGCACGGACAAGTCGCCGCCCGCCCAGAAATCGTCTTCGAAGCGCCGGGTTTGCTCGTTGGCGCGCTTGAGGGTGGCGCGCTTGCTGAAAATATAGGTCCAGGACAGTACGGAAACGCCCAGCAGGATGAGCATCACGAGTTGTACCGGGACGCTGGCATTGACCAGTAAAGAAAGCAACGAGATGTCGCTGGATGCGTGCATGATTAGTTTTGAACCTTTTCCAGGAGAGTTCTAAGTTCTTGGGGCAGCGCCGCGGGCCGGAAAGTTTCCGTGTCCACGCAGCATATTTGGATATTACTTTCGCAAAGCAGTTCCCCGCCAAGCTCGGCCTGTTGCGTGAAGTCGACCGAGGCGCGGCCCAGGCGCACGATCTGGCTGTGGATGGTGATCAGGTCGTCCAGTCTGGCCGGCTTGCGGTATTGGATATCGGCGGCCTTGACCACGAACATGCGGTGCTCGCGTCTGGCCAGTTCCGATTGGTTTACGCCCAGGTTCCGCAGCCATTCGGTGCGCGCTCTTTCGAAGAACTTCAGGTAGTTGGCGTAAAACACCACCCCTGCGGTATCGGTGTCTTCGTAATATACGCGTATATCCAGCGTCTGCTTGGGCGTTTCAGTTGACATGGGTTTCGTTGAGCGACGTGACAAGCCCGGCGAGTTCAAGCCGGGCGTCGGGCACATAATAAACCTTTCGGCCTTCCAGTGGGGGCCAAGTGTAATTCAGCGTAATAATTTTAATTGCTCTATTGCATGGGCCAGGGCGTTGTCGACGGGGACATTGCTGGACTGGCCGCTGCGGCGATCCTGGATTTCGACGATGCCGTCCTTCAGGCCGCGATCGCCCACCGTGATGCGCAGAGGCGCGCCAATGAGTTCCCAGTCGGCGAACATGACGCCCGGCCGCGTATCGCGGTCGTCCAGCATGACATCCACGCCTTGCTCCTGGAGCTGCCGGTAAAGCGTTTCGGCGGTGTTGCGCACTGTTTCACTCTTGTAGAAGCCCATGGGGCAGATGACCGCTTCGAACGGCGCGATGGCCTTGGGCCAGACGATGCCCTTGTCGTCGTGGTTCTGCTCGATGGCGGCGGCGGAGATGCGGCTGATGCCGATGCCGTAGCAGCCCATTTGCAACACGGCGGGCTTGCCGTCGGTTTCCAGGAACGTGGCCTGCAGCGCCTTGGAGTATTTGTCGCCCAGGAAAAACACGTGCCCGACTTCGATGCCGCGCTGAATCGCCAGTTGTCCGCCTTGCGGGTCGGGGTCGCCGGCGACGACGTTGCGCAGGTCGGCCACCATGGCGGGCTCGGGCAGGTCGCGTCCCCAGTTGACCCCGGTGTAGTGGAAGCCTTCGTCGTTGGCCCCGCAGATGAAGTTGCTCATGTTGGCCACGGTGGAGTCGGCGATGATGGTCATGGCCTCTTGAGTCTGGATGGGGCCCAGGTAGCCGGGCGGGCAGCCGAACGCCCGTTTGATTTCGGCGTCGCTGGCGAATCGATAGCCGCGGTCGAGGCCGGCCAGCTTGCTGGCCTTGACTTCGTTCAGCTCGTGGTCGCCGCGCAGCAGCAGCAGCCACAGGGCGGCCTGGCCGCCGTCTTCTTCGGGTTCGGTGGCCAGCACGATGGCTTTGACGGTGTCCGACAGCGGGCGCTGCAGCAGTTCGGCCACGGCCTCGCACTTTTGCGCGTCGGGGGTGGGCGTTTTGGCCAGCGCTTCGGTAGCGGCGCCGCGCTCGGCGATCAGGCAGGGGGCCTCGGCCAATTCGATATTGGCCGCGTATTGGGACTCGGGGTTGTAGACCAGCAGATCTTCGCCGGTGTCGGCGATGACCTGGAATTCGTGGCTGCGCGACCCGCCGATGGAGCCGGTGTCGGCGGCAACCGCCCGGAACTCCAGGCCAAGACGCTCGAAGATGCGCATGTAGGCGTCATACATATTGTCGTAGCTGGCTTGCGCCGATGCTTCGTCCCGATCGAAGGAGTAGGCGTCCTTCATGGTGAACTCGCGTCCGCGCATCAGCCCGAAGCGGGGGCGGCGCTCGTCGCGGAACTTGGTCTGGATGTGGTAGAAGTTGACGGGCAGCTGGCGCCAGCTATGGATTTCGTTGCGCGCGATGTCGGTGATGACTTCTTCCGAGGTCGGCTGCAGGACGAAGTCGCGCTGATGGCGATCCTTGATGCGCAGCAGTTCGGCGCCGTATTTTTCCCAGCGGCCCGACTCCATCCAGAGTTCGGCCGGCTGCACCACCGGCATCAGCAGCTCGATGGCGCCCGCCGCGTTCATTTCCTGGCGCACGATGTTTTCGATTTTGCGCAACACCTTGAGGCCCAGGGGCATATAGGTATAGATACCGCCCGCCGCCTTGCGGATCATTCCGGCGCGGGTCATGAGCTGGTGGCTGATGACTTCGGCTTCGGCAGGGGCTTCTTTGAGGGTGTTGATGTGATACTTGGATGCGCGCATGGTAGGGTTCTCGACAGATACGTATAATTGGACGTAATTGTATAAGTTTATAGAGGTGGCCCATGTTAGATCGCGAAGGCTACCGTCCTAATGTCGGCATTATCCTTGTAAACCAGAAAAACGAGGTTTTTTGGGGTAAGCGTATTCGGGAGCATGCCTGGCAGTTCCCGCAAGGCGGCATCAAACACGGTGAGAGCCCAGTGCAAGCCATGTATCGTGAGCTTCACGAAGAGGTCGGTTTGCTGCCGGATCATGTCCGGATACTGGGACGGACGCGCGACTGGTTGCGCTACAACGTGCCAAGCGATTTCGTTCGGCGCGATTCGCGCGGCCTGTACAAAGGACAAAAGCAAATCTGGTTCTTGCTGCGGCTGGTCGGCCGCGATTCGGACGTCTGCCTGCGCGCCACGCGGCATCCCGAGTTCGACGCCTGGCGCTGGAACCACTATTGGGTTCCGCTCGATGCCGTCATCGAGTTCAAGCGCGAGGTCTACACCCAGGCGCTCAACGAGCTGGCCGGCGTGCTGTTCAAGCGCGGCCAGGACATCCGCTATTTGCGCCAGCGCGCGCATCGCGGTGGCGCGGCGCCCGACAAAGACCA
>JBEBXF010000192.1:0-6567 GCA_040391725.1 Eoetvoesiella caeni
GCAACAAGGTGGAATTGCGCACGCTGGTCGCAAGCCGCACGCAAGGCGCGGACTGGATCGTCGACGGCGGCTTGAATCCGGGTGAAAAGGTCATCGTCGCCGGAGTCCAGAAGGTGCGGCCCGGTTCGGTGGTCACCCCGGTCGAACAGCCGGCGGCCGTGGTTGCGGAGGGCGCCCCAGCGTCCGCCCCGCAAGCGCCGTCCAATCCCGCATCCTCCGCCAAAGCGCAATAATCGGGAATTCGTTCATGGCCAATTTTTTCATTGATCGCCCCATCTTCGCGTGGGTGATCGCCATCGTCCTGATGCTGGCCGGCGCCTTGTCCATCACGACCCTGCCGGTCTCGCAATATCCGACGATCGCCCCTCCGGCGGTGCAGATCCGAGCCATGTATTCCGGGGCCTCGGCGCAGACCGTCGAAGACACGGTCACGCAGGTGATCGAGCAGCAGATGAACGGGCTGGATCACCTGCAGTACATGTCGTCCACCAGCGACGACTCGGGCACCGCCGTGATCACGCTCACCTTCGCCGCGGGCACCAATCCCGACGTGGCCCAGGTGCAGGTGCAGAACCAGCTTCAACTGGCCTCGCCGCTTTTGCCCCAGGCCGTTCAGCAGGCCGGCGTCAAGGTCTCGAAATCGAGCAGCAGCTTCCTGATGGTGCTGGCGTTCATTTCCACCGACGGCAGCATGACGAAATACGATCTGGCGAACTACCTGGCCTCGCGCGTGCAGGATCCGGTCAGCCGGGTCAACGGGGTCGGCACGGTCAGCGTGTTCGGCACCCAGTACGCCATGCGCATCTGGCTCGACCCGGATAAATTGACTCGCGTGAACCTGACGCCGGTGGATGTGGTGACCGCGCTGCAAGGGCAGAACGTGCAGGTTCCGGCGGGGCAGTTGGGCGGTGCGCCCGCGGTCAAGGGCCAGATGCTGACGGCGACGATCAGCGAAGCGACGCTGCTGCGCACTCCCGAGGAGTTCGGCAATGTGCTGCTCAAGGTCAATCCCGACGGCTCGCAAGTGCGCGTCAAGGATGTGGCGCGGCTCGAGCTGGGCGGCGAGAACTACAATTTCGACACCAAATACAGCGGCGTGCCGGCCGCCGGCCTCGGCATACAGCTGGCCACCGGCGCCAACGCCCTGCAAACCGCCAATCTGGTGCGGGCCCGCGTCCAGGAGCTTTCCAAATATTTCCCGGCCGGCCTGGAGGTCAAGTATCCGTACGACACGACGCCGTTCGTGAAGCTTTCCATCGAAGAGGTGGTCAAGACCTTGCTCGAAGGCATCGTGCTGGTGTTCCTGGTGATGTACTTGTTCCTGCAGAACTTCCGGGCGACGCTCATTCCTACGATCGCCGTGCCGGTGGTGCTGCTGGGCACGTTCGGCACCATGGCGATGGTGGGGTTTTCCATCAACACCTTGTCGATGTTCGGGATGGTGCTGGCCATCGGCTTGCTGGTCGACGACGCCATCGTGGTGGTGGAGAACGTCGAGCGCGTGATGGCCGAGGAAGGGCTTTCGCCGCACGACGCCACGCGCAAGGCCATGGGGCAGATCACCGGGGCGCTGGTCGGGGTGGCGCTGGTCCTGTCGGCGGTGTTCGTGCCGATGGCGTTTTCGGGCGGCTCGGTCGGGGCCATCTACAGGCAGTTCTCGCTGACCATCGTGGCGGCGATGATCCTGTCGGTGCTGGTGGCGCTGATTCTTACGCCGGCGCTGTGCGCGACCATGCTCAAGCCCATTCCCAAGGGCCATCACATGGAGAAGACGGGCTTCTTCGGGTGGTTCAATCGCACCTTCGACAATGGCCGGATGAAATATCATTCGGGCGTCGAGCGCGTCATCCGGCGTCCGCGCCGCTGGCTGCTTTTGTATGCCTTGATGTTCCTGGTCATCGGCTTCCTGTTCATGCGCCTGCCCACGTCGTTCCTGCCCGACGAAGACCAGGGCTCCATGCTGATCCAGGTGCAGACCCCGCCCGGCGCCACCCTGGAACGCACGCAAAAGGTGCTCGACGACGTCAGCGACTATCTTCTCAAGACCGAGAAGGAAGTGGTCGATTCCACTTTCGAAATCGTGGGCTTCAACTTCGCGGGGCGCGGCCAGAACTCGGGCCTGGTGTTCGTGCGCCTCAAGGACTGGGACGAGCGCGCGGCGGCCAAGGACAAAGTGCAGGCGCTCATCGGGCGGATCTCCGGGCATTTTTCGACGTATAAGAACGCGGTGATCATTCCCATCAATCCGCCTCCCATCCCTGAACTCGGCACGGCGTCGGGCTTCGACTTCGAACTGGAAGACCGGGGCGGCCTGGGCCACGATGCGCTGATGGCCGCGCGCAACCAATTGCTGATCGAGGCGGCCAAGAATCCCTTGCTGACGCGCGTGCGTCCCAACGGCCTGGACGACCAGCCGCAATTCAGCGTCGATATCGACCGGGAGAAGGCCAGCGCGCTGGGTGTGGCGCTGCCTTCCATCGACCAGACGTTTTCCATTGCCTGGGCGTCTTCCTACGTCAACAATTTCCTTGATACCGACAACCGGATCAAGCGGGTGTATGTCCAGGCGGATGCGCCTTTCCGCATGAGCCCGGAAGACCTGAACCACTGGTACGTGCGCAATATGCAGGGAACCATGGTGCCGTTCTCGTCGTTCGCCACAGGCAAGTGGAGCTATGGGTCGCCCAAACTCGAACGCTACAACGGCGTGTCGTCGATGGAAATCCAGGGCAGTCCGGCGCCGGGACGAAGCACGGGCGAGGCCATGGATGAAATCCAGAAAATCGCCAACAAGCTGCCCGCGGGCATCGGCTACGAATGGACCGGCATTTCCTTCCAGGAACGCTTGTCCGGCTCGCAAGCGCCCATTCTGTATGCGCTGTCGATACTCGTGGTGTTCCTGAGCCTGGCCGCCCTGTACGAAAGCTGGTCGATTCCGTTCTCGGTCATCATGGTGGTGCCCCTGGGCATTATCGGCGCCATGCTGGCGGCGACGGGCCGGGGGCTGTCGAACGACGTGTACTTCCAGGTGGGGCTGTTGACCACGGTGGGGCTGTCGGCGAAAAACGCCATCCTGATCGTGGAGTTCGCCAAGGAGCTGCAGGCGCAGGGCATGACGGCGGTGGCTGCGGCGATGGAGGCCGCGCGCCTGCGGCTGCGGCCCATCCTGATGACGTCGATGGCCTTCATTCTTGGCGTGCTGCCGCTGGCCATCAGCAATGGCGCGGGCTCCGCCAGCCAGCATGCCATCGGCACGGCCGTGATCGGCGGGATGGTGACCGCCACATTCCTGGCGATTTTCATGATCCCGATGTTCTTCGTCGTGATCCGCGAGAAATTCTCCAAGAACAAGCCGGCGCATGCCGCGGCCAGCCCCGCGGGCCACGCGGCGCCCGCCGGTGGCGATTCGGACAATGAAGGACGTTGAGCATGCGTAAGTTTTCTTTGCCGGCCGTTCTTGCACTGGCGGCCTGCGCGGCCGGATGCTCTTTCGTGCCGGACTATGAAAGGCCGGCTTTGCCCGTTGCGGCGAATTTCCCCGCTGGCGAGGCCTACAAATACGGCGAACCGTCTCCCGGAACGCAAAACCGGCCGGCTCCCGACATAGGCTGGCGCGATTTCTTCGGCGATCCGCGCCTGCGCAAGCTGATCGAACTGGCGCTTGCCAACAATCGCGACTTGCGGGTGTCCGCCTTGCGCGTGCAGGAAGCCGCAGCGCAGTACCGGATCGTTCGCGCCGGCCTGTTTCCCACGGTCAATGCCAATGCCAGCCGCAGCAGGACGCGCACGCCGCTGGATCTGACGTCGTCGAGCCAGGCCATCAGCAATGTGTATTCGGTCGGCCTGGGCGCCGCGGCCTGGGAGCTGGATTTCTGGGGCCGCATCCGCAGCCTCAAGAGCCAGGCCCTGGCTCAGTACCTGGCCACGGCGCAGGCTCGCAAGGCCGCGGAAATATCCCTGGTTTCCCAGGTGGCGGATCAATACCTGGCCATGCTTGCCTACGACGAGCAGCTCAAGGTGACGCGCGAAACGCTGGCCACTGCGCAAAGTTCCTACAAGCTGGCGAAACTGCAGTTCGACGTGGGGGCGGGTTCGGAGCTGGACTTGCGCGAAGCCCAGGGCGTCGTCGAGCAGGCCGAGGCCAATTTGTCGGTTCAGACGCGGCTAAGGGCGCAGGCGGAAAATGCCCTGGTTCTGGTAGTCGGGAGCGCGTTGCCGGATGATCTGCCCGCGCCCCTCGGACTGAACGATCAGCGCATTCTGGCGGACATTCCCGCCGGTCTGCCATCCGACCTGCTGACGCGGCGGCCCGACATCATCCAGGCCGAAGAAACGCTGCTTGCCGCCAATGCCAATATCGGCGCGGCGCGCGCGGCGTTTTTCCCCAAGATCAGCCTGACGGGCCAGTTCGGCACTGCCAGCCCCACGCTGGACGGCCTGTTCAAGTCGGGGTCGGCGGCCTGGTCCTTTGCCCCGCAGATTTCATTGCCTATTTTCGACGCGGGAAGCAATCTGGCCAATCTGGATATTGCGCATCTGGAGAAGAACGTGGCGATCGCGCAATACGAAAAAGCCATTCAAGCGGCATTTCGCGAAGTGTCGGACGGGCTGGCCGCTCGCGGTACCTACGACAGCCAGATCGACGCCCAGGCGCGTTTTGCCGCGTCCCAGCAGCGTAGGCTGGATCTGTCCAACCTGCTCTACAAGAACGGCGCCGCCAGCTACCTGACGGTGCTGACCGCGCAGAACGACCTGTACGCGGCGCAGCAGGCCTTGATTACCGCAAGAATGCAGCGCCTGGCCAATCTGGTCGACCTGTACCAATATTTGGGCGGCGGCTGGATTGAGCGCACCGGCGACACACCACGGCCCGCCGACGCTCCGGCCGGGCCCGTGGCCGCCCATTGAGCCCCCCAACCCGTTTTACCGCGGGTTGGTTTCAAGAGAAGGGGCAGGGCGGCAAGCTCAAGCTGTGCCGGCAGCGCAGCTTGAGCGCCTGGTTTCACCCTTAAGCTATTTTTTCTGTTCTTGCTCGATTTCGCTGTGCACCTGCGCCATGTCCAGGGCCTGCACTTGTGAAATCAGCTCGTCCAACTGGGGCGCCGACAGGGCTCCGGCCTGATTGAACAGCAGAACCTGCTCGCGGAACACCATGAGCGTGGGAATGGAGCGTATGCCCAGGCCGCCCGCCAGTTCTTCCTCTTCTTCGGTGTTGATTTTGCCGAAGACAATATCGGGATGCTTTTCGGACGCCGCATCGAAGGTCGGGGCGAAGCTGCGGCATGGGCCGCACCAGGAAGCCCAGAAGTCGACAATCAGGGTCTTGCCGTCCTTGATGGCGTCCTGGAAGGAGTCTTTGTTCAGATTGATGGTGCTCATGGTTGATCCAGAAAAAAAGCGGCCCGCTTAGGCCGCTTTGGGTGGTCGGTCGCCCTAGTTTACTGGTTTCTCGCGACCCGGGTCGATGGCTTAGCCTGGGAAAAAAGCGTATTTGATGACGAAAAGCACGGCGACGATGAGGGTCGCCATGTGGATGTCGCGGAATTTCCCGGTAATGGCTTTGAGGACGACATAGCTGATGAAGCCGAAAGCCAGGCCGTTGGCGATGGAGTAGGTGAACGGCATGATGATGGCGGCGAGGGCGGCCGGAGCAGCTTCGGTGACGTCGCTCCAGTCGATGTCGGCGACTTCGCGCAGCATGAGGCCGGCGACGTAAAGCAGGGCGGGCGCCGTGGCATAGCCGGGAACGGCGCCTGCCAGCGGCGAGAAGAACAAGGCCAGCAGGAACAGAATGGCGATGACCAGCGCCGTGAGCCCGGTGCGCCCGCCCGCTTGTACGCCCGAGGCGCTTTCGATGTAGGCGGTCGTGCTGCTGGTACCCAGGAAGGATCCGGCCACGATGGCGGTGCTGTCGGCCAGCAGGGCGCGGCCCAGGCGGTTGGGCTTGCCTTCGGGGATGAGCCCGGCGCGTTTGGCCACGCCGATCATGGTGCCGGTGGCGTCGAAGACCTCGACCAGCACGAACACCAGAATGACGTGCAGGAAGCCGGTGTGCAGGGCGCCCATGATATCCAGCTGGAAGAAGGTGGGAGCCAGGCTGGGAGGCATGGAGAACACGCCGTGGAACTGGTTGTTGCCGGTGATCATGGACAGCACGGTGATGACGATGATGCCCAGCAGGATGGCGCCGCGCACTTTGAGCGCATCGAGCGCGGCGATGATGAAGAACCCGAGGATGGCGACCAGCGTTGGCGCCGCGGTGAGGTTGCCCAGGCCGACGATGGTGGCCTTGTTGGGAACGACGATGGCGGCGCCGTTGGGGCCCAGGGCGATAATGGCCAGAAACAGGCCGATACCGGCGGTGATCGCCGAGCGCAGCGACTTGGGTATGCCCGCGATCAGCCACGAGCGGATGCCGGTGATGGTCAGGATGACGAACACGACGCCCGAAATGAAGACCGCGCCCAGGGCTTGCTGCCAGCTATAGCCCATGGCCGCCACCACGGTGAAGGCGAAGAACGCGTTCAGGCCCATGCCCGGCGCCATGCCGATGGGCCAGTTGGCCAC
>JBEBXF010000193.1:0-6562 GCA_040391725.1 Eoetvoesiella caeni
GTACGCCGCTTTCCTGCGCGAGGATGATCTCACAGGTTCAAAGGGACTGTCTCAGCCGCGAAACAACGCGGCACCCCTAGTGCGTTTGGTAATTCGAAGGCGCTGCTCTTGGCGGCTTGCCTGGAAACCCGCGTATCCGGATAGGAAATGCACGAGCCGGGCAGACCGCACACCGCAAAGCGTGCGCCAACAGCCGCGATTGTACCGGTTTTGGCCGATTGCCGTATATGGCGGCGGGCGGGAGCCGGAGTGAAGATTCGGCCCCGGGAAGGCCTAGTCGAACTTGATGATGCTGAAGGCCAGCCGGCCTTGCTCGTCGCGCGATACGTCGTAGCCCAGGCGTTCGTCGACCGAGTTGTCGGCGTGGAACGTAAGGATGACCGGTTTGATTTCTTCGATTTCGCGTTCGGTCACGTAGACGGAATTGCAGATGATGACTTCGTCGCCGCGCTGGCAGGTGCGGGCTGCGGCGCCGTTGAGGATGCAGCAGCGCGAGCCGCGTTCGCCGTAGATGACGTAGGTGCTGATGCGCGCGCCCGAATTCTTGTTCCAGATGTCGACGAACTCCATGGGCAGGATGCCGGCCGCTTCGCAATGGTCGGGGTCGAGCGTAATGGAGCCATGGTAATCGAGGTCGGCACCGGTTACACGAATGCCATGCAGTTTGCCGCGTACAACTTTTCTCACGTTGGATCTCGGGGTAGATGAAGCAGCCGATATTGTAGTTTTTTTTCGCGGCGGCCGGAGATTTTATGCGCGGCAAAGCCCGGCGCTGCCTATTGCGGAAGGGCGGGGGCCGCGGAAAACGCGCCTTGCCGACGTGGCAAGGCCGGAACCCGGCGCACATGCCGTGCATGCAATCATGCGCCTTATATTATAATAATATGTGAATCATATGGGTTTTTGATGGGTTTTTGATTAGCCTGATTCTTTGCGGCGGCTTGCCGCGGTCATTTGCGGACTTATATTTTTATGTTTGCGTTGCTTGAGGCATGCCGGGCAGGTTTGCTGCGCCCCGATAACTGGATGCGCAATATCGTTGCCGGCGTAATCGTCGGCGTGGTGGCCTTGCCGCTGGCCATGGCGTTCGCCATCGCCTCGGGCGTCAAGCCGGAGCAGGGGCTGTATACCGCCATCGTGGCGGGCCTCATGGTTTCGATGTTTGGCGGAAGCCGTGTGCAAATCGCCGGCCCCACTGGAGCATTCATCGTCATTGTGTCGTGCATCGTCGAGCGCCACGGAGTTGACGGCCTGCAGATCGCCAAGTTCATGGCGGGCATCATTCTGGTGCTGTTCGGCCTTACCCGGCTTGGCGCGGTCATCAAGTTCATTCCCCGGCCGGTCATCATCGGCTTTACCTCGGGCATAGGCGTCATCATCTGGGTGGGGCAATGGAAGGATTTCTTCGGCCTGCCGCCCGTCGCGGGCGAGCACTTCCATCAGAAATTCTGGCATTTGCTGCAGGCGCTGCCTCATCTGCAATGGAACACGACGGCCCTGGCCATGCTGTCTTTGCTGCTGGTCGTGTTTTCGTCGCGCCTGCCGCGCATGGGCCGTGTGCCGGGCCCGTTGGTGGCGCTGGTGGTGGCCACCGCGCTGCAGTCGGTGTTTCACTTTGAAGGCGTGGCGACCATAGGCAGTACTTTCGGAGGCATTCCCCGCAGCCTGCCCAGCCTGCAGTGGCCCGAGTTTTCCATGGGGCGGGTGGTGGAACTCATCGGGCCGGCTTTTGCCATCGCCATGCTGGGCGCCATTGAATCCTTGCTGTCGGCGGTGGTGGCCGACGGCATGGCGGGCACGCGCCACGACTCCAACCAGGAACTGGTGGGCCAGGGCTTGGCCAATATCGCGTCGCCGCTGTTCGGCGGAATCGCCGCGACCGGCGCGATCGCGCGCACCGCGACCAATATCCGCAATGGCGGCAACAGCCCGCTCGCGGGAATCGTGCACAGCCTTACCCTGGTGCTGATCGTGCTGTTCCTGGCGCCCTATGCCGGCAATGTGCCGCTGGCCGTGCTGGCCGCCATTTTGTTCGTCGTGGCCTGGAACATGAGCGAAGCCAAGCATTTCGTGCGCATGGTTCGGCGCGCTCCGCGCGCGGACGTGGCGATTCTGCTGGTCACCTTCGGGCTGACGGTATTCGCCGACCTGGTCGTGGCCGTCAACATCGGCGTGGTGCTGGCCATGCTGTTCTTCTTGCGCCGCATGGCCGGCAGCGTCGAAGTCAATCGCCAGTCCGAGGCCATGCTGCGCAAGGAGTTCGCGTACGACGGCTTCCAGGGGCTGCCCGACGAGGTGCATGTGTATGCGGTGGACGGCCCTTTGTTCTACGGCGCGACCGGGGCTTTCCAGGCGGCTTTGCCGGGCGCGCATCACGAGCCCAGGGTCGTCGTCATACGGCTGGGCCGCGTGCCGTTCATCGATGCAACAGGCCTGCAGGTGCTGGAAGACGCTGTGCAGGACATGCAGCGGCGCGGCATACGGGTCATGATTACCGAAGCGAACGGCAGGGTGCACCGCAAGCTGGGCAGAATAGGGCTCATCGAAAAGCTGGGGCACGACAACCTGACGCTTTCGTTCACCCAGGCGCTGGAGCGCGCCCGCGAGGACGTCGGCCGCGAACATCGATGAGGTCGCCGTCCTTCCGGGTGGTTGATAGAAGTCGGCACGAGCCGATCTAGGACCGCGTGGTGCCTGCCCTGTTTGTTCGCAGTCTGGTCGAGGTTTGGGTTGCCGGTTCCGGTGTTCGGCCGTTTATTTGGCGCCGCGGGTTTTTGAAGCGGCCGGAGCCGCTTGCCTGCCATAGGTGACGCCGTGGTCGGCAAGGTAATTGCGGATAAGTTGCCGCACGACCTGCGAGGGGGTGAGGTCCTGGCTGGCGCAGAGCTGTTCGAACGCTTTTTTCTTGTAAGGGTCGATCAGAACGGTAAGGCGGGCAGTCTTGGTTTCCATGGGCATGACAATGTGACGATGTGATTTACATTGTAATGTGATTCACATGGTTGCGATTATTTCGTTCCGGGGCCCGGCGACAGCCATAGGTATCCCGTGGGGTCGTCGGGGCAGGGGCCGAAGCCGCACTCGAGGGTTGTCGACAACGCATTGGCGGCCGTCAGCAGCAGAAACAGCCACATGACGAGGGCGGCCGCAAAGCCGGCGCGAGGCAACGGTGCGTAGTGCTGGGTAAACCGCTCGAAAGTCAGCGCCACGCTGCAAAATACGATGAGCGCCGCAAACGCAATGAAGGCCCAGGTATAAAAGTGCAGTCCCAGGAACGGGCCGCCGAAGCCCGCGTCGCCCGGCGCGATATGCAGCAGGATCTGGCGGCCGGCTGCGAACATGCCGCCCAGGGCCGAGATGACGGTGATTCCGTAATGCAGGGACGAGGCGCCGAACCGTATATTGAGCAGCAAGCCCACGCCGGCCATGGCGAAGGCCGCGCGTTGCAGCAGGCACAAGGGGCAGGGCGGCTCGTCGAAGTGTATTTGCCAGACGAAGGCGAACAGCAGCACGCCGCACAGGCCGGCCAGGGCCAGGCAATTGAGGGGGCGCGACAGGGGGTGGCCCTGGTTGGTTGTGTAGTTTGCCATGGCGGGTTATAGCGAGATGGACAATGTGCCGGTCATGTGGTGGTGGCACCAGGCCGCGAAAACGATCAAGGTCAATAGCCACAGCCACAGGCATGCGCCGCGCTTGCCCATCAGGGCAAGCCAGAGAGCGACGGCGGCGGTAAGAAAAGGAAGCATCATGACCATGGGGTTCGCCTTGAAATCGTTCTTGCCGGCGCGTGGACGGCGTTCGGGCTGATTGGCAACGTGTTTGCCAGGATGGCGGTTAATGTAACCGATCGTGGCGCCGCTGCCTACGCCCATGCCGGTATTTATTGAGGTTTGATGGCGGCGGTTTGCCTATTGGGGCTTGGGCCTCGGAGCACTCCTAGATTTTTGCGGGCGGGAATTCTTCGTCGGACATGAACAAATAGCGCACGACGTCGATCAGGCTGAGCACGATCACCAGGGGCGTGAACACATAGAACAGCACCAGGTACACGATGCCCCAGCCTATCTGGCCCAGGTAGAAACGGTGGGCGCCCAGCCAGCCCAGGAAAAGGGCGAGCACGATGGCGATTTTGCGCTGGCTGGTGTGTCTGACCAGATCCCGGCCTTTGTTGCGGATGAGCCAGATGCTGACGGGCACGGTAATCACCAGGGCGACGACGATTTTCCACATGTGCGCGGCGGCGTAGTAGCGCAGGGTGTAGTACACGTCGGAAAAGTTGTGGATGGCGATGCCCGTCAGGTATGAAAGCCATTGCAGCATTTCGTGGCCGATGGATTCGCCAAAGGTCAGTGCCGCCAGCACGACCAGGAATACGATGATGGGCAGGATGATTTTTTGCAGCATATGGACGCCTTGCGTTCAGCCAGAGAGACCCTAGTGTAATGGCACTGCGGCGATTTATCAGAGAATTCCCAGCCGCCAGAGCGACGTGATTTCCGCGCTGCGCGCTTCGTGCAGCGCATCGGAGGCGTCGAAGGCCTTGGCATGCCGGGGTTTGGCGGCAAGCCGGCCCAAGACGCGCAAGCCGGCGTTGCGGATGGTTTCTTCCAGGAAGCCGGCAGGGCGCAGCCCCAGGTGTTCAGCCAGGTCGGACATGATCAGCCAGCCTTCGCCGTGTTCGTTCAGGTGCGCGGCAAGCCCGTTCAGATAGCCTTTCAGCATGGTGCTGCCGGGGTCGTAGATGGCGTGTTCCAGGCTGGAGGTGGGGCGGGCCGGAAGCCAGGGCGGGTTGCATACGATCAGGCCGTAGCGCCCTTGTGGAAACAAATCGGCCCGCACGATGTCGATGCGCGATTCCAGGCCTTGCCGGGCGATGTTTTCCCGTGCGCAGGCCAGTGCCCGCTCGTCCATGTCCGTGGCGATGGCCTTGCCGATGCCGCGCGCGGCCAGCACGGCGGCCAGCACGCCGCTGCCGGTTCCGATGTCCACGGCCACGTCGGCAGGAGGCAGCGGCGCCTGGGCGACCAGGTCGATGTACTCACCGCGCAAGGGCGAGAACACGCCGTAGTGAACGTGGATGCGCTCGGGCAGGGCGGGGACGGCAACGCCCTTGTTGCGCCATTCGAAGGAACCCACCATGCCCTGCAAGGCGCGCAGCGGCAGCAGCAGCGGCTCGCCGATGTGGCCCAGGGCGGCCTGGCAGGCTTGCCTGACGTCGGGAGCACGATGCAGGTCGATGCCGAAGCCGCCGTCCAGTTCGATGAGAATGGCATTGAGCAGATTCGCCCGCTGCGACTGCGCCAGCCGATGCTGGTTGAACGCTTCTTGCGGCGACGGCGGGGCGGCCTCGTCCTTGCGCTGCCTGGCTTGGTGTTTGCTACGATGCTGGTCGATGCGCCGGGCCACGGCATTCAGAAGCTGCCGGGCGTTATGGAAATCGCCGCGCCACAGCATGCTGCTTCCCTGGCTGGCCAGGCGGAAGGCGGTGTCGGCGGTGCAGGTGTCGTCGATGACGACAATGCGCTTGGGCGGCTGGCGGCCGCTTTCCGGGTGCCATAGCGCCCGATGTTCGAGGCTGCCCTCGTGCCAGTGCGCGTAGGCCGGGGCGTTGGCCTCCGTGCTTGAGGTGTGCATGCCGGCCGTCGCATGCGCCACGTCGCGGATGGGCGCCGGTTCGCTGCCGGGGGATGTGCCGATTGGGGTATCAGTCATCCAGCTCGCCGTCTTTTTGCGTC
Organism: Eoetvoesiella caeni; assembly: GCA_040391725.1. Lineage (GTDB taxonomy): Bacteria > Pseudomonadota > Gammaproteobacteria > Burkholderiales > Burkholderiaceae_B > Eoetvoesia > Eoetvoesia caeni_A. The sequence continues at coordinate 5,736 of JBEBXF010000193.1, forward strand.
AAATAGATCAAAACCAGGATCAACGTGGTCAGGAAATGAAAGGCGCTGGGCACGCCGTTCCATTTCGGCGACATCCACATGCCGAACCATTCTCCGCCAATGGACATGAAACCCACCTGCCATGTCAGGAACCCCAGGGTAAGGCCGATGACGGCATGGCGCTTGGCGCGGTTGAAGGCGCGGGCGGGCGAGCGCAAGGCCTTGAGCAGCCGGAACGCGCCCAGCCAGCAGAACACGGCGGTAAGCGATTCCAGAAGGATGATGAACACGTATCCCGCATGATGCAGCCAGGGCGATTCGATGGCGCGGTAGTGGATGCTCGAGTCGGGGAAAATGCTGTCCATCAGGAACACATGATGGACGAATGCGTAATTGGTGCCGTAGTCGGTGATGTTGCCGAAGGCCACCAGGGTGGCGAACAAGGCCATGGCGGCCACGCAGAGTATTTTCGAGTATCGGGATGTCATGGATTGTCCTGGTGAGTGTGCGGCAGGCAGGTTTGCGCCAGCGCATGGTTCCAGCGTTCCATGTGCGCGGCGGCTTCGCGGCGGCTGATTTGCGGCGTAAACGTTTTGTCGGCGCGCCATAGCCGGGAAAGCTCGCGTTGGCCGCCATAGACTCCGCTGGCCAGGCCCGCCAGCCAGGCGGCGCCCAGCGCCGTGGTTTCGATGACGGCGGGACGCACGATGGGAATGCCCAGCAGGTCGGCCTGGAACTGCATGAGCAGGTCGTTGGCGCTGGCGCCGCCGTCGACGCGCACCTGGGCCAGACCGGCGGCGCCCGCGGCCACGGCGTCCAGGCTCATGGCGTGCCAGGGGGCGGTGCTT
>JBEBXF010000194.1:0-6546 GCA_040391725.1 Eoetvoesiella caeni
TAGACCTCGAGCTGGATGTCGAAAGCATGCTTGCCCGCGTGCCGCAAATAAGAAAGAGGTTCGGGCGACTGCGCCGGCTGTTGAACCCGGAAAGGTTCCAGGGCCGCCATGGTGACGACCCAGGGAGAAATGGTGGTGGCGAAAGTCTTGGCGTTGAACGGGCCAAGGGGCACGTATTCCCAGGCCTGCAGATCGCGCGCCGACCAGTCGTTCAGCAGCACCATGCCGAAAATATGGCTTTCGGCGTTTTCGCAGGCAATGGGCGAACCCAGCTTCGAGGGCTGGCCGATGATGAAGCCGGTTTCCAACTCGAAATCCAGCTTGCGGCAGGCCGAGAAAATGGGCCGTTCCTGGTCGGGCAGCTTGATCTGGCCGTTGGGCCGCAGCACCGGAGTGCCGCTGACCACGACGGACGACGCCCGCCCGTTGTAGCCGATGGGGATTTCCTTCCAGTTGGGCAGCAAAGCGTTGTTGGGATCCCGGAACATCGCGCCGACGTTGGTGGCGTGTTCTTTCGAGGAGTAAAAGTCGGTATAGCCCGGAATATGGACGGGCAGGTGCATAGTGGCATCCGACTGCTTGCTGAGCGCGCGGGCGCGCAACGCGGTGTCGTCGCGCAGGGTGGCGCAGCCGGAGTCCAGCAGCTCGGCAAGCCGCGCGCGCGCCGCCGCCCAGGCCTGCTTACCCAGGGCGATGAAGCCGTTCAGCGTGGGTTGGGCGAAAACCGCCGGCTCGGCGCCGGGAACCTTCAACAAGCCGCTGGCCGCCAGCACCGATAAGTCCAGAATCTGGTCGCCGATGGCAACGCCCACGCGTGGAGCCGGGTTGGCCGCATTGCTGAATATTCCGTATGGAAGATTCTGTATCGGAAAGTCGCAGTGCGCTGCGTTGGCGCTTTCTAACCAGCTTTGTGCTGTGCCCATGGTGGGATCCTCGTTGTTGGCGGCAAAGGATCTATCTTATGCAAAATCGCCCGCAATGAGAAGTGGCGTCGATATAGCAAGAGCGGTCATGTATCCCAGCCGGGCGTTTTATTCAGCTTTGGAGTGCTTAAATCTTGAATGACTCCAGCGCTTCGGGGGCGAATAGCTCCCGTGGTTGCAACTGCTTTTTCGACAAACCCTGTTCGTATGAATAGCGCAAGAAGGTTGCCAGCGTTTTTTCGTTCTTTTCGAAACCGTAAGGCCAGAAGTCGTCTCCCATTTCGGCACGCACCTGTTCGACATGAGACGTCAGCCAGGGCAGCATGGCTTTCAGCGCGGCGGTGTCGTAGAGGTCTTTATAGGTGTGAAGCTGAGACTCGGTCAGCGCCTTCATCAGCGACTGGGCGACCCAGCGGTTAGCCTCGTATACGTCGCGGCGGATGGCGATGGTGTGCATGATGGGAAATATGCCGGTAGCGCGAAAGTAGTCGCGCTCGACTTTTTCGTAATCCTGAAAGAGACGTTTGACCTTGCCTGCGCCCTTGAGGAAGCTGGATGGCATTCGCGCAGTATAGAGTGCGTCGATTTCACCATCCAGCAGCATTTGGGAGAGTGTCTGCGTAGGCCCTATGCTTTGCACTTTGATATTTGGCGGTAAATCGAGCTTGAGCTTTTCGGGGCGGCCCGGCTCTTCTTCGCCGCCGGTGTAATAGGTCACGCTATCTACGGGTACTCCGTAGTTTTCGGCCAGAATGCCGCGAATCCATGTCGGCGCGGTCATCTGGTATTCGGGGTTGCCGACGCGTTTGCCGATCAAGTCTTTGGGTTCCCGGATGCCGGAATCCGCGTTTACGTAGATGCACGAATGGCGAAACATACGGGACGGGAAAATCGGGATTGCGATGAAGGGAGGGTCGGGCTGAAAACGTGAAACGACATAAGAGGACAGCGACATTTCGCAGGCGTCGAACTCTTTGTGCCGCAGCATTCTGAAGAATGTTTCTTCGACCGGCATGTCCAGATAGTTGAGATCGATGCCATCAGGCTGCACGGTGCCTAATTGCAGGGCGCGGGTGCGATCGTAGTTCCAGCAGCCGAAGCTGAGTTTGAGTTTGGACATAGGTGATTTCAAAATACGGTTTGGTTGAAGCTTCAATGGCTTTGGTTGCGGCATTCATGTGCGCTTGGAGCGCTCTGATTCAATCGTGCTTGTCAATGGTCCTCTGCGAGCAAGCGGTCCAGTATGCGTTTGCAGCGTCCCGGCCCGGCGTCTATGCTTAGCAGCACAGGTTCAAGCCTGGAGGTCGCGCTGTCCATGCGGCGCTGCTGCGCTTCGATGATCGGTGCATCCTGCTTGGCAAAGGCGAAATCGCGCAGTTCGCTGATCTTCTGGCGAATTTGTTCGTTGTGTTCATCGCCTTGGGTCATGACATTCCACCTTGCGGCGCTGTATCGATAATGGGTGGTTCGTTCGGTTTCGGGGGTTAGCAAATGAATACCCCAGTAGCCAGTGCCCGTTTCCTGCGGCTGCCCCGTCTTGCACGAGCCGGTCTTCAGCAAAAGGTTGCTGGGCGCAAACCAGGAAATAGAGGTGAAGGAATCACCGCGTTCGTAGCCTTCGGGAGCCATCATCTTGAACATTCCCGGCGTTTCGACGTCCTTGACGAATCGGCTGACGGTAACCACGTCGCCGTGTGTATCAAGCTTGATGTCGGACCGTTCGAGGCCTGGGCTGCCGAGTATGCCGCCGTGCACGTAGACAACGTGCGACAGATCAAGCAGATTGTTGGCGATCAGTTCATAGCTTGCCTTGATGCACAGGTAGCCGGGATCGGTGACGTGCAGGGAAGGGCTGGTGTCCAGACAGCCATAGTCGGGTATCAGGCTTGGGTCGGCGGGCTTGTCGCCCATCCAGATCCAGATCATGGAATGTTTTTCCACCGTGGGGAAACTTGGCAGGTGGGCCGCGGCCGGAATGGAGCATGGCGGATGCGGATTGTTCATGCAATGGCCGTCCGCGCCGAATTCCAGGCCGTGATAGGGGCACTGAACCCGGTCGCCGGGGATAATGGTGCCCATCGACAGTGGAACAAACCTGTGGGCGCAGCGGTCCAGCAGCGCGGCGGGGGTGCCGTCTTCCTTGCGAAAGAAGACCACGGGTTCGTTGAGGATGGTCTGGGGCACTAATGTTCCCGCAGGCAGCTCGCTGGACCATAGGCCAACATACCACGCGTTTTTGATGAATCGGCCGCCCGCGTTTGCGGGGGCGGCCGCCGAGTTGGAAGAACTTGGCTCAATATTGCCAATAACGTGATCCATTTTGGAAGCCTCCATGAATAGGGGTTGTGTGCGGGGCCTGCCCGTCATTTATTGCATCTTGCAGGCGACGGCGTAGGGGTCGCCGCGATCCTTGGCAACGGTCTTCACGGTTTTGTAGACGACGTTGCCTTTGCCGTCATCCACGGTTTCCAGCATGTACCAGTCTTGAATCGGAAACTGGTTGGGGCCGAACTTGAAGTTGCCGCGTACACTCTTGAAGTCGGCCTTGCGCAGCGCGGCGCGGAAAGCGTCGGTTTTGCTCATGTCTCCATCCACGGCTTTCAGGGCCGAAGCGATCAGCAACGCCGTATCGTATGATTGGGCCGCCTGCGCGGTGGGAACGCGGTTATAGGTTTTTGTGAAGGATTCCACGAACTTCTTGTTGGCGGCGTTGGGCAGGTCGGCGCTCCAGAGGCTGCTCATGTAGAAACCCTTGCCGGCTTGGCCGACGGCGGCCAGCATGCGCTCGTCCATCGAGTAGATTGGAGTCACCATCTTGAGCTTCTTGTCCAGGCCGGAGCTGGAAAATTGCTTGACCAGATTGATTCCTGTGCCGCCGGGATGGAACTGGAATAGCGTGTCTGCGTCAAGCGCGCGAATACGCGCCAACTCGACCGAGAAATCGGTTTGATCGAGCTTGGTGTAGATTTCACCGACGATCTGGCCTTTGAAGGTTTTCTTGAAGCCTTCGGCCGCATCGCGACCGGCTTGATAGTTGGGTACCATGATTACCGCTTTCTTCGCACCGATCTCGTTGGCGACGAAACCTACCGTGTCCGCAAACGTATCGTTCTGGAAAGCCGCACCGAAGAAATATGGGCTGCAATTCTTGCCTGCGAAGGCTGCGGGACCGGCATTGTTGCTGATATAGAAAGCTTTGGCTCCGATGACCGAGGGGCCGACGGCCATCATCACGTTGGAGAAGTTGATGCCGGTGAAAATTTTGATTCCTTCCTGCAGCATCCTGTCGACGGTTAGCTTGGCGCCGGCTGGCTTGAGCCCGTCGTCTTCAATCCTGACGTCGACGGGAATGCCGCCGAGTTTGCCGCCTTCTTCCTTGACGGCCAGCATGAAGCCGTCGCGTTCGTCCTGGCCAAGATAGCCAGCGGGGGTGGATAGCGTCGTTATGAAACCGATGGGGACGGCTTTTTCCGCCAAAGCGGGAGAGGCTGCAACGGCAGCCAGCGTCAGGGCGCTGAAACAATGCGTAATGAAATGGCGGTGTACTTTCATAGTGTCTCCTTGATGAAATTATGTGGGTGGCGAGGGTAAGCGAAGGTGTCGCCTAACTCTTTCACCCGAGGTTTATGTTCACATTTTTGATCTGTGTGAATTCCAGCAATTCTTCGATGCTTTCTTCGCGTCCGATGCCCGAGCTCTTGTGCCCGCCAAAGGGGGCGCCCAGAAAATGCTGGCTGACGTTGTTGATCCAAACGTAGCCGGATTCGACCCGGGAGGCGGCGCGATGGGCGGTGGTGAGATTGTTCGTCCAGATGGAGGCTGTCAGGCCGTACTCCACGCTATTGGCGATGCGGAACATTTCATCTTCGTCCTTCCAGCGAAACACGGCCATGACGGGACCGAAGATCTCTTCGTTTGCAATGGTCATGCCAGGCCGCATGTCGGCGAAAATGGTCGGTTCGATAAAGTAGCCATTTGCCAGCGCCGGGTTGCTTGGCGTCTTGCCGCCCGTGACAAGACGCGCGCCTTCGCGCTTGCTGGTTTCGATGTAGTCCAACACCCGTTGGTGGTGGGCTTTGCTGATGACCGGTCCCATCGTAGTCGCCCAGTCGGTCGGGATGCCGGGCTTGTGGCGCGAGGCTAGAATCTCGACGACGCGTGTCAGCACCTTGTCGTGAATATCGTCGTGAAGGAAGACGCGGCTGGTGGAGCCGCAAGATTGTCCCGCCCAGGTGAAGTTCATGCCGCGAACGATGCCGTCGGCCAGCTTTTCAAGATCGGCGTCGGGGTAGGCGATGAGAGGGTTCTTGCCGCCCAGCTCCAGCAGCACCTGTTTCAAGGTGTCCGCGCCGCCGCGCAGAATGGCTTTGCCGGTGGCGGTGCTGCCGATCAACGTGATCTTTTTCACTAGTGGGTGCGCGGTCAATGCCTCACCGCATTCACGCGCGCCGGTCAGCACGTTGATCACGCCGGGCGGGAATACGCCGCCGATGAGTTCGGCCATGCGGATAGCCGACAGCGGCGCTTGTTCCGAAGGCTTTATGATGATGGTGTTGCCCGCCGCCAGCGGCGCCCCGAGTTTTTGGGCGGCGAACATCAGCGGGTGGTTGTAGGCCACGACGCGAACGACGACGCCGAGCGGCTCGCGCAGGGTGTAGTTGAGGTTGTTGTCGCCCACGGGGATGGTTTGGCCCTTGGCCTCCATGGCGATGCCTGCGAAGTAATCCAGGTTCGCCGCCGCGATTTTTGCGTCCGCGACCATTTCGGCCACGGGGTTGCCGGTATTGAGCGCGTCGAGCATTGCCAGCTCTTCCGCGTTGTCGCGCAAGATGCCAGCAGCCTTTCTTAGCAATTCCGCGCGCTCCAGGGGTTTGGTCTTGCGCCATGATTTGAACGCTTGCGACGCGGCATCGACCGCGGCGGCCACGTCGCTGGCCGTGGCTTGCGCGGTTTCGCCGATGGCTTCGCCATTGGCGGGATTGTAAGTCTCGGCAAACCGGCCGCTTTCAGGCGTGTGCCATTGTCCACCGTAAAACAGATTCTTATTTCCAGGAAGCACTGCCGCCGGACTGAGGTCTTTGCCGTTCTTCAATGTGGCGTTCATGACTCATCCCCCGGTATGCGATGCGCCGCCGTCGATATTCATGACTTGTCCCGTCATGAATTGCGACCCTTCAGAGGCCAGGAACACCACCGCTCCGACCAGGTCCTGGGGCACTTGCGAACGTGGCACGCACTGGCGGGAAACGATGGCTTCGCGCTGCTGCGTCGAAACCGTCTTGCGCGGAATCTCGGTCTGCGTTGCGCCTGGCATCACGGCATTGACAGTGATGTGGTCGTTGCCAAGTTCGCGCGCCATCGAGCGCGTCATGCCGATCAGCGCCGACTTCGATGTGGTGTAGTGGGTGTAGTTGGGCCGCCCCATCAGAATGCTGGCCGAGGAGATGTTGATGATGCGGCCCCATTTGGCTTTTTGCATATAGGGAATGACGGCGCGCGTGGCGAGCATGACGCCAGTGATGTTGACATGCATGACTTTATCCCACTCATCAAGTGGAATTTCCCAGAACGGGCGCATCTCGAGAGTGGAAAAAATACCTGCGTTGTTGATGAGCACATCGAT
>JBEBXF010000195.1:0-6545 GCA_040391725.1 Eoetvoesiella caeni
TGCAGCCCAATATCAGGCTGTACTACAACCTCGAAGAAGTCTGGGGCGACAAGCCGGTGCGCGTCAAGCTGCTGCCGCAGTCCACCCAGCCCGTCATCGCCGAAACCTTCGATTTCGACGATGAGGACGATTAACCGCCACGCCCGGCCATAGGCTCCGGCATGAAGCTCATCGTCATCGCCGTCGGCCAGCGCATGCCGGGCTGGGTCGAAGAGGCCTGGCGGGACTACGCCAAGCGCCTGCCCCCCGACTGCGCGCTGGAACTGCGCGAAATCAAGCCCGAGCCGCGCACCAGCGGCAAGACCCCCGCCCAGATGATGGCCGCCGAAGCCCGGCGCATCGAAGCGGCGATTCCCGGCCAGGCGCTGGTCATCGCCCTGGACGAGCACGGCCGCGACCTGAGCACCATGGATCTTGCCGGGCAACTACAGGAGTGGCGGGCGGGAGGCCAGGATGTGGTGTTTCTCGTGGGAGGCCCGGATGGTCTGGACGCCGCCCTCAAACGCGGCAGCCACAAACTGATCAAGCTGTCTTCGCTTACCTTGCCCCACCCCATGGTGCGGGTCGTATTGGCCGAGCAGTTGTACCGCGCCTGGGCCATCATGACGAACCATCCCTACCACCGCGCGTAAATCCCCGCGCCTTGCCGACGAGTACACCAGCCATGACCGCACGCCGCACCAAGATCGTCGCCACGCTGGGCCCCGCCAGCTCCAGCCCCGAAGTCATCGAAAAACTCATCCTCGCCGGAATGGACGTGGCCCGTTTGAACTTCTCGCACGGCAGCGCCGGCGACCATCGCGAGCGCACCCGGCTCATCCGCGAGATCGCGGCCAGGCACGGCCGCTACGTCGCCATCATGGGCGACCTGCAGGGCCCGAAGATACGCATTGCGCGGTTTGCGAACTCCCCCGTCAACCTCGTCGAGGGGCAGTCCTTTACGCTGTCCAACACTCATCCTCTGGACGCCGGAGACAGCACCATCGTGGGCATCGACTACCCCAGCCTGGTCGCCGACTGCCATCCTGGCGACGAGCTCCTGCTCGACGATGGGCGGGTGGTCCTGCGAGTCGAAAAAACCGATGCCAACACCGTGCACACGACGGTCGCCGTGGGCGGCCCGCTGTCCAACAACAAAGGCATCAACCGGCGCGGCGGCGGAATTTCGGCTCCCAGCCTCACCGACAAGGACAAGGCCGACATCCACACCATCGCCGAGCTCGAGCTGGATTACGTTGCCGTGTCATTTCCCCGCTACGGCGCCGATATCGTCGAGGCGCGCAAGCTGGTGCGCGCCGCCGGAAGCAGCGCCTGGATCATCGCCAAGATCGAGCGCGCCGAAGCCGTCGCCGACGACCAGGCCCTGGATGCCCTCATCAAGGCCAGCGACGGCGTCATGGTGGCGCGCGGCGATCTCGGCGTCGAAGTCGGCGACGCCCGCCTGGCGGGCATCCAGAAGCGCATCATCCTGCACGCGCGCACCCATAATAAATTCGTCATCACGGCCACCCAGATGATGGAATCCATGATCCACAACCCCATCCCGACCCGCGCCGAGGTCTCGGACGTGGCCAACGCGGTCATCGACTACACCGATGCCGTTATGCTCTCGGCCGAAAGCGCGGCGGGCCATTACCCCGTCGAAGCCGTGGCGGCCATGGCCCGCATCTGCCTGGGGGCCGAACAAGAGCCCGGCACGGCGCGCTCGCAGCACCGCGTGGGCGAAACCTTCAGCCGGCGCGACGAAACCATTGCCTTGTCGGCCATGTACGCCGCCAACCATTACCCCGGCATCAAAGCCATCATCGCGCTTACCGAAAGCGGCCACACGCCGCTCATCATGTCGCGCATCCGCTCGGCCGTGCCCATTTACTGCTATACCCGCCACGCCGCGACCCAGCGCCGCGCCGCCATGTTCCGCGGCGTCTACACCGTGCCCTTCGACGTCAGCCAGCATGATGTCCTGGACGTGAACCGCGAGGCCATCAAACAGCTCAAGGACAAAGGCCTGCTCGCCAAGGGCGACTCGGTCATCCTCACCAAAGGCGAACACGACAACCAGGCGGGCGGCACCAACGACATGCGAATCCTCAAGGTCGACTAGGAACATTGAAAGGCCCTCGATGATCAACCTCCGGACTCCGCTATATCTGGCCTCCGCCAGCCCGCGCCGCCATGAAATCCTGCTGCAGATGGGCGTCGCGCATACCGTTCTCGACGTGCCCTCTCCGCCCGGCGAGGACGAACCCCGGCTTGCCAACGAGCATCCCGCCGACTACGTGCGCCGTACCGCCAGGGAAAAAGCGCTGCGGGCCGCCGCATGGGTCGCCGAACAGTCCCTGCCGCCGCAACCCATACTCGCGGCGGACACCACGGTATTCCTCGGCGACGACATCCTGGGCAAGCCGGCCGATGCCGGCGATGCGCAGCGCATGCTGAAGCAGTTGTCGGGGACGACGCACAGCGTGCACACCGCGGTCGTCCTCGCTTGGGAAGGACAGCTCGACGAAAAAGTATCGATGACCGAGGTGCGCATGAAACCGTTATCGAACGCCGAGATCGCCGCCTACTGCGCCACCGGCGAGCCCATGGGCAAAGCCGGCGGCTACGGCATCCAGGGCCATGCCGCGTTGTTCATCGAACACATATCGGGCAGCTACAGCGGAGTCATGGGCCTGCCTATCTTTGAAACGGGCCAAATCCTGCAATATCTGCTTTAACCCAATATATACATCAGCATGGCGGCCATTGCTCGCTGTTCTACTTGCATAGCGCCAAACTTTACCGCTTTTGCAAAATAGCCCGCAAAACACTGTCTGGCGTAAATGGCTGGTTTTCGGCCGCCACATTCAATGGCCGAAGGGCATCGTTCACAGCAGACCAAATGGCCCCAATAGACCCCACTGTTCCGGCCTCTCCGACCCCTTTGGCACCCAGCCCGGTTTCCTTCTCAGGAGTCGTCACATGAGAAACATGTATATCCGGTATTTCTCCGGCCATGGGCACCAGGTAGTCCGCCAATGAAGCGTTGGACATCTGCCCCGTGTCGCTGTAAAGGCAGTGCTCGAACAGGGCTGCACCGATGCCTTGCACAACGCCGCCGCGAATCTGCTCGTCCACCAGCAATGGGTTGATTACCGTGCCGCAATCCTCCACAACCCAGAAATCAAGCACCGTTACCTGACCTGTTTCCACATCCACCTCGACTTCGGCCGCCTGAATGCCGTTGGCCACGAAATAAGGTTTCTCAAATGGGGCGTAGCTGCATTCCACGCTTAGCGAGGGAATATCCGCCAAGGGAATCAGCGTCGAGTTGTAATGCGCAAGCCTGGCCAACTGCCGCAGTGAACAGAGCACCTCTCCGTCTTTCAACGACACAACGCCATGGTCAATTTCAAGATCGGCAATATTCACCGACTTCCAGGCGGAAACAATGGACAGCACGTTAGCCCGAAGCTGCCTGGCCGCACGCCGCGCAGCTTCACCTCCCAGCGCAATGCCCCGCGACGCCCACGCGCCGCCGCCCGTGGGATCGGTCCGGGTATCACCGCTGCGTACGACAATGGAATCCATGGGGCAGCCCAGCCCATCGGCAATAATTTGTGCCAGCCCCGTGTGAGCCCCCTGACCGCTTTCAGATGCGCTGGTATTGCATGTAATTTCACCCGATGCCCCCAACTGCAGCCGCACACCTTCCTTGCCCGCCACCGGCACGCCGTTACGCCCATACAGCCCTGCGCCAACCCCTGTCTGCTCGATAAAGGTACATAAGCCTATGCCACGGTATACCCCTTGCTGCAGCAAGTCTTTTTGCCTTTGCCGCAACTGTGGATAACCCATTTCATTCTTGATCGATTCAAGGCATTTGTGCAGTGACAGGCCGCGCAATTTCTTGTCGCTTTCAGCGGTCAGTTCGGCATCAATGATGTAATTCTTGCGACGGATTTCAAAGCGATCCATATTCAGGCTTGCCGCCGCGTTATCAAGCAACTGCTCGATGATCGCCGTGGCAAGCGGCTGGCCCACCGCGCGGTAGGCGCCTGTCGGAACCTTGTTTACATAGGCGCCACGCACCCGTCCGTGCAAGACGGGAATCCTGTAGGCCATGCCGCACATTTCAAGCACCTGTAGCGCTTCACCCACGCTACTGCGCGGGTACAACGACACCGCCCCGAAAGTGAACAACACATCAAAGCGCAGGCCCATGATCCGGCCGCCTTCGTCCAGTGCCAACTCGGCTGTTGCAACCGCCTCGCGTGCATGGGCATCGCTTACAAACGACTCCAACCTGTCAGCCTGATACTTTATGGGCACGCCCAGCAAGCGCGCAATCGCCACTGCGGCCATTTCATCAGGGTAGGCGTGCAGCTTGATGCCAAATGCACCGCCCACATCGGGGCACAACACGCGCACCCGCGACAACGGCATCGAAAGCTGCTGGGCATAGACCTCTTGCATCTGAAAAGGCGACTGGTGAGACTGATACACCACCAGTTCCTCGGTGCGCTTGTCGTAACTGGCAACGACACCACGCGATTCCAGCGGCACGCCTGTTTGGCGGCCAAATGAGAACCGGTGCCTGACCACGTGCACCGCTTCATTCAGCAGTGCATCCGCATCGCCTCGTTTTATTTCACGCTGTAGCGCCAGATTACTGGAAAGCAAAGGATGCGCCAACGGAGAGCCGGGCGATATCGCCTTAGCCGCGTCGACCACGGGCTCAAGGTCATCCCAAGCAATCTCTATAACTTCGAGTGCATCCTCGGCCTGCGCGCGCGTTTTGGCAACCACGGCAATTACCGGTTCGCCTTGCCAGTAAACCTCGTCGATCGCCAGCGGATGCTGCGGCGCCGACACATGTTCGGGAAGCATTTCCAGGCGTGTTACCCACGGAGCACAGACAGTCGAAAGCTCAATACCCGTTATCACCCGGAACACGCCCGGCGTTTTTTGAGCAGCGCTTAGGTCGCCGACAGTGAATTTTGCCCGCGCATACGGACTGCGATAAAACGCAACATGATACGGAACACCTGCGTCGACATCGTCCAGGTAACGACCCCGCCCTGTTACCAGCCTGCGCGCAATATGTCTGGGCACCGACTTACCCACCAGTCCGTCAGAGTAAGTTGTCACCTCATCGGCAAACTCGACTTGATCGCTCATTTTCGACGGTGCTCCACGACATGCGCGATGGCATCCACAATAGCGTGATAGCCCGTACACCGGCAAAAGTTGCCCGACAGCTCTTCGCGGATTTCATCGCGGTTGACCGCCCGGCCTGAGTTGACCAGTTCAAGCCCCGTCATCAACATGCCGGACGTGCAATACCCGCACTGCAAGGCATTGCGCTCTACAAAAGCCTGTTGCAGCTCGGCCGCTTCGCCACTAAGGGTAATGCCCTCTATCGTGTCCACCACACAGCTATCGGCCTGAACCGCAAACATTAGGCAGCCGCGCACCACCACACCATCTACCCGCACATTGCAAGCGCCACAAACGCCGGCCTCGCATCCTACATGCGACCCAGTCAGGCCCACATCATGGCGCAGAAAATCAACCAGATTGCGGCGGACAGGCACACTGAAAGTGCCTCGTTCGCCGTTGATCGTCAGCGTTATTTCCGCCACTTGATTAAATTGCATCGCCCGACTCCTGAAACACGCCCCACAACACTCGCCTGGCCAAGGCAGCCGTCTGATGCCGCTTTATTTCGATCTCGGCAATCTCATCGGGGTCTAGCTCGCCGGCAATGACCATTGCCAGATCGTGCGCCAGTTGCGGTGTCGGTTGCCGACCCTGCCCCAAGGCTCCGGCCTTTTCCGATAAGCGCGGCACAGGCCCGGCGCCAAATGTAACGACATCCAAGTGATTGATCAGGCCATCGGCAATATGACAGACAACGGAAATGCCGACCAGCGCGAAATCGCCGTGCCGGCGGCTAAGCTCGCTGAATCCCGTCAGCACATCGGGCTTATGGCATGGCCAGCGCACTTCGACCAGCAACTCGTCCTCGTTGCGGGCCGTATCATAAAGCCCGAAGAAGAACTCGCGGGCAGGCACCATACGTATACCCTCGTTTCGGCTTTGCAGCACCAGCGTAGCATTCAAGGCAACCGCGCATGCGGGCATCTCGGCCGATGGATCGGCCAGCGCCAGACTGCCGCAACAGGTTCCGCGATTACGTATGGCCGGATGCGCCACGTATTGCATTGCCTTGTGCACCAAAGGAACGTGCTGCGCAATAAGGTTCGAGGCTGCAACCTGTGCATGCCGAACCAGGGCGCCAACCCTTATGTAACTATCGCTGCCATTACTGGAAAGTGAAATGCCTTCAAGCTCTTTGACCCGGTTGATATCGATAATCAGCTCTGCCGACGACAACCGCAGATTCATAGCGGGGACAAGACTTTGCCCCCCCGCCAAAATGCGAGCCTCAGACCCATGGCTTTGCAGCAGCTCACAAACTTCGTCAACCGTGCCGGGGCGGCAGTACTGAAAATCGGGGGCCTTCATGCCTGATTGATTCCTTGTTTACAGCGGACACA
>JBEBXF010000196.1:0-6538 GCA_040391725.1 Eoetvoesiella caeni
CGGCGATACCTATATTGCCAGCGAGTTGTTCTTATTGGCGCTGGCCGACGACAAAGGCGAAGCCGGAACCATATTGCGCGAGGCCGGCCTGCAACGCAAGGCGCTTGAGGCGGCCATCGACGCCGTCCGCGGCGGAGCATCGGTTTCCGATGCCGAAGGCGAATCCAACCGCGAGGCGCTCTCCAAGTACACCACCGATCTTACCGAACTTGCCCGCCGTGGCAAGCTGGATCCGGTCATCGGGCGCGACGACGAAATTCGCCGCACCATCCAGATCTTGCAGCGCCGCAGCAAGAACAACCCCGTGCTTATCGGCGAGCCCGGCGTGGGCAAGACCGCCATCGCCGAAGGCTTGGCGCAACGCATCGTCAACAATGAAGTGCCCGAAACCCTCAAGGGCAAGCGGGTGCTGGCGCTGGACCTGGCATCGTTGGTGGCCGGCGCCAAGTTCCGCGGCGAGTTCGAAGAACGCCTGAAGGCCGTGCTGAAGGAACTGGCGCAGGACGAAGGCGGCATTATCGTCTTCATCGATGAGCTGCACACCATGGTGGGCGCGGGCAAGGCCGAAGGTTCCATGGATGCGGGCAATATGCTCAAGCCGGCCCTTTCGCGCGGCGAATTGCATTGCATCGGCGCAACCACGCTGGACGAATACCGCAAGTACATTGAAAAAGACGCCGCCCTGGAGCGCCGCTTCCAGAAGGTCATGGTCAACGAACCCGATGTGGAGTCGACCATCGCCATCCTGCGCGGCTTGCAGGAACGCTACGAGCTGCACCACGGCGTGGCCATTACCGACCCGGCCATCGTCGCCGCCGCCGAGCTTTCCAACCGCTACATCACCGACCGCTTCCTGCCCGACAAGGCCATCGACCTCATCGATGAAGCCGCGGCGCGCATACGCATGGAAATCGATTCCAAGCCCGAGGTCATGGACAAGCTCGACCGTCGCATCATCCAGTTGAAGATCGAGCGCGAGGCCGTCAAGAAGGAAACCGACGAAAGCTCGCTGCGCCGCCTCAAGGCCATCGAGGACGAACTGGAAAACCTGCAGCGCGAGTACAACGACTACGAAGAGGTCTGGAAGGCCGAGAAGGCGGCGGTGCAAGGCTCGCAGTCCATCAAGGAAGAAATCGAGCGCACGCGCGCCGAAATGGCCGAGCTGCAACGCAAAGGCCAGTTCGACAAGCTGGCCGAGCTGCAGTACGGCAAGCTGCCCGAACTCGAGGGGCGGCTGAGCGCCGCGGAATCCAGCAAGGAAGGCGAGACCGCCAATAAACCGCGCCTGCTGCGCACCGAAGTCGGCGCCGAGGAAATCGCCGAGGTCGTGGCGCGCGCCACGGGCATTCCCGTGGCCAAGATGATGCAGGGCGAGCGCGCCAAGCTGCTGGGCATGGAAGACTACCTGCATCAGCGCGTGGTGGGCCAGGACGAGGCCGTTCGGCTGGTGTCCGACGCCATCCGCCGTTCGCGCGCAGGCCTTTCCGACCCGTCCCGCCCCTATGGCTCCTTCCTGTTCCTGGGGCCGACCGGCGTGGGCAAGACCGAACTGACCAAGGCGCTGGCCAACTTCCTGTTCGACTCCGAAGAGCACCTGATCCGCATCGACATGAGCGAATTCATGGAAAAGCATTCCGTGGCGCGCCTGATCGGAGCGCCTCCGGGCTACGTCGGCTACGAAGAAGGGGGCTACCTGACCGAGGCCGTGCGCCGCAAGCCCTATAGCGTGATTCTGCTGGACGAAGTTGAAAAGGCGCACCCCGATGTCTTCAACGTGCTGCTGCAGGTGCTGGACGACGGCCGCCTGACCGATGGGCAGGGCCGTACCGTGGATTTCCGCAATACGGTCATCGTCATGACGTCGAACCTGGGTTCGCAGCATATTCAAAGCATGGCGGGCCAGCCCTACGAGGTCATCAAGGAAGTCATCTGGGACGAGCTGAAAACCGCGTTCCGGCCCGAGTTCCTCAACCGCATCGACGAAGTGGTGGTGTTCCATGGCCTGGAGGCCAAGCATATCGAATCGATTGCGCGCATCCAGATCCAGCGCCTGGCCGAACGCCTGGCGCAGCACGAAATGCGCCTGGAGGTCACCGATGCGGCGCTTGCCCAACTGGCGCGCGCGGGGTTCGATCCTGTGTTCGGCGCGCGTCCGTTGAAAAGGGCCATCCAGCAGCACATCGAAAACCCGATCGCCAAGCTTATTCTGGAAGGCAAGTTCGGGCCCAAGGATGTGGTGCCGGTGGACTGGAAAAACGACAAGTTCGTTTTTTCCAGGACGTTGCAATAAGCAATGCGATAGGCAAGCAAGCATGCTGGCGGCGCCGGTGCCGCCGGCATCGCTGCCGGACGGCAAAAAAGGGAGGAAGCCATGCTTCCTCCCTTTTTTTCGGCCCTGGGCGCCCGGTTGGGTGCGATCAGCCGCTCAGTCCGCTCATTCGTGTTTATTCGGCCTTGGGCGGAGGGTTCAGGTCGAGCTCGTCTTTGCCGTAGAACTTGACGCCGATGGTGACGGCCTCGCGCCCCTGTTCGCGGCGGTGGCGGTTGGTGTCGCGCAGCGAATAAATGCAGCCGCAGTACTCCTGCTGATAAAACTCTTCGCGCTTGCTGATTTCTATCATGCGGGCCGAGCCGCCGCCCTTGCGCCAGTTGTAGGTCCAGTAGACGAGTTCTGGATACCTGGCCGCCGCGCGTTCGCCGCAGCCGTTGATTTGCTTCATGTCCTTCCAGCGCGAAATGCCCAGCGAGCTGGTGATGGTGTCGAAGCCATGCTCGTGCGCATACAAGGCCGTGCGCTCGAAACGCATGTCGAAACACGCGGTGCAGCGCGCGCCGCGCTCGGGTTCGTGTTCCAGGCCCTTGACGCGTTCGAACCAATTTTCCTTGTCGTAGTCGGCGTCGATGAACTCGATATCGTTTTCCTGCGCAAAACGGATGTTCTCGTTTTTACGGATTTCGTATTCGCGGTCGGGATGGATGTTGGGGTTATAGAAATAAATGGCGTAGTCGATGCCCGAGGCGGTCATGGCTTCCATGACTTCTCCGGAGCAGGGCGCGCAGCACGAATGCAGCAAGACTTTCTTGCGCGACTCGGGCAGGTTGAGGATGGGGCGTTGAAATTCGGTCATGACCGGTATTTTAATCCCCATCGCCGGTAATCCCAAAGCCGGGCCGCCTTCCCCGACGCCCCGCGGAACCCCATCGAACCGGGCCGATCTACGCTGATAGCGCGGGGGGAGGGCGCCGCGCCGGGGCGGCGATGGGGCTCAGCCGCCTATCACCGAGTCCCAAAGCGTATTGACGGCGGCGCGTTCGGCCGGAAAGCTGTCGGGCGCGATCCGTGCCTTTTCCGCGCCCTGCAGCCGCAGCGCGTGCTGCGTCTTGCGGAACACCCGGTAGGCATCCGCGCACCGCTCGGCCAGATCCGCCGGAATAAGCCCGGCTTTCGCGGCGAGCCGCAGCAGCGCGATATTGCCCAGGTTGTCCAGCAGTTCGGGATGCCGGGCGGAATGGCACAGCACCAGGTACTGGATGACGAATTCCAGGTCGACCATGCCGCCGCGGTCGTGTTTCAGGTCGAAATTGCCCGATTGGTTGGGGTGGCCGGCGCTGATCTTGGTTCGCATGCCGCGCACCTCTTCCTTGAGCTTGGCGGGGTCGCGCGGCATGAGCAGGACGTCGCGCCGTATGTCCTCGAAGCGGGCGCCCACTTGGGCATCTCCGGCGGCAAAGCGCGCGCGCGTGATGGCCTGGTGCTCCCAGGCCCAGGCGTGCGCTTTCTGGTATTGGGCGAACGCGTCCACCGACGCGGCCAGGACGCCGGCATCGCCGTCGGGGCGCAGGCGCAGGTCGATTTCGTACAGCCTGCCCGACGAAGTCATGGTCGACAGCCACGAGGCCATGCGTCGTCCAAGCCGGGCGTAGATCTCGGCGGCGTCGTCCCGGCCGTCGTCGTAAAGAAAGACCAGATCCAGATCCGAGGCGTAGCCCAGTTCTTTGCCGCCCAGCTTGCCGTAGGCGATGATGGCGAAGCGCGGCGGCTGAAGATCGCCGTGGTTCTGGCCTTTGGGCTGCACCAGCGGCCAGACGCGGTGCAGCGTTTCGGCCAGCAGCATATCGGCCAGGGCCGAGAGCTGGTCGGCCAGCTTTTCCACGCTGAGCTCGCCGGCCAGATCCTGCGCCAGCAACTGGAAGCTGATCTGGCGCTGCTGGTCGCGCATCAGGTTCATTTGCTGCTCGATGTCGGGCTGGCCGTTGGGCAGCACGCAGGCGTCCATTTCCTGGTGCAATTGCTGGGCCAACTGCGTGAAGTCGGGCGGAGTCATCAGCGAGCGCCATTCGATCAGGCCGTCCAGCAGCAGCGGATACTGGCGCAGGTATTGCGAAGCCCAAGGGCTGGAACCCACGATGCGGGCTACGCGCGCCAGGGTTTCCGGGTATTCGGCCAGCAAGGCAAGATAGGCGCTGCGTTGCGCGATCTGTTCGATGAGGTCGAACAGGCGGATGGCGGTCTGCTCGGGGTAGTCCGTCTTGGCCGCCGCGGCGACGACCGAAGGCAGCAGGGTTTCCAGGCGCTTGCGGCTGGTGGCGGGCAGGCTGCGTATGCGGTGGCTGTCGAGCATCGACTCGATGCGCTGGGCCAGCGAGTTCGCATTGCCGCCGAACGTGGTGTCGAGCTGTTCGCGCAGGCTGGAGCATTCGGATTCGGCGGCGCCGTTGCCGTTGTGGCCGTCGCCGTCGGCTTCGCCCATGCCTGCAATGCGAAAGGCGTCGCGGAATGTCTGGTTGACGAAAGCGCGGTGTGCGGCCAGGGTGCGTTCGAAATTCTCCGGATCCATGTCCATGGCCTGCGCCAGATCCTTGCGCAGTTGCGGCTCGTGGGGCAGCAGATGGGTCTGCTCGTCCTCGCGGTACTGCAGCATGTGCTCGGTGCGACGCAGGAAGGTATAGGCGGCTTCCAGCTGCTGTTCGATTTCGCTGGAAACGACGCCCGCGGCTTCCTGTTTGCGCAGGGCCTTGAGCAGATTGCGCTGTTGCAGCGAAGGCATGCGTCCGCCGCGGATGAGTTGCGTCAACTGCACGACGAATTCGATTTCGCGGATTCCCCCGTCGCCCAGCTTGACGTTATGGGTGGTGTCGATGCCGTTGCGCGCCATGGCGCGCCGCTGCCAGTCCTGGCGAATGCGCTCGCGCAGGGCGCGCAGGGCGGAAAGCGAGTCGAAATCGAAATACTTGCGGTAGACGAAGGGGGTGCGCAGCGCTTCGAGCTGGGCCAACTGCTCGCTGGGGTCGCTGTCGGCATAGGCCTGACAGGGTATGGGCCGGGCCTTGAGCCAGGCATAGCGTTCCCATTCGCGGCCCTGGGTGATCAGGTAGTTTTCCAGCGCGTCCAGGCTCCAGGCCAGAGGCCCCGAGTCGCCGTCCGGGCGCAGGCGCAGGTCGGTGCGAAAGACCTGGCCGTGCGCGTCGATTTCGGACAGCACCGGCATCATGCGCTGCGTGACCCGCCCATAGAATTCGTGATAGCTGATTTTGCGCCGACCGGTGGTTTCGCCTTCTTCGCCGTACAGCATGATGAGGTCGATGTCGGACGACACGTTCAGTTCTTTGCCGCCCAGTTTTCCCATGCCGATGACCAGCATTTCCTGCGGCCTGCCCGTGCTGGAATCCATGGGCATGCCGTGGGTTTCGGCAAGATCGGCGACGACGCTTTGGTAGGCGCGGGCGATCGCCAGGTCGGCGAACAGGCTCATGGCCGAAACGACTTCGCCAAGGGGCGCCTCGCCGTTTATGTCGCGAACCAGCAGCGTAAAGAACACGCGCTCCCGCACCTGGCGCAGCAGCCGGCGGGTGTCGTCGATGGACGGGACTGTTTTGCCGGGATTCTCCTGCAGTTCGTCGAGCCAGGCGTGAATGACGGCCGAGGTGACGGGCTGGGCGCAGGCCTGGGTCAGCCATTGTTCGAACGCGGTGTTGGCCACGATTTTACGGCGCAGCGCGCCGGACCAGCGCAGGGCTCGGGCCAAGGGAGAAGGGTCAGGCATAATGTTTACAAATAGTGAGGACGAGAGGCGGGATTTCAGGTATAAGTCTTGTACAAGTCGTCAAAGATACTGCAAATACCCCTGCCCTGGCTAATTTCGATCCGTGCTGCAACCCGTCACCTATATTCGCCTGCTTTTCCGGATCGTATTGGTCGTGTATTTTCTTGCGGCGGGGGCGTTCCTGGGGGTGCGCTACTGGGTTCTGCCCAATATCGACCAATGGCGTCCGCAGATTGCGCAGCAATTGTCCTCGGCGGCGGGCATGCGGGTTCAATTGGGCGAGGTCAAGGCGAACTGGTCGGGGCTGAATCCCAGCCTGCAAATCCGCGACATCGACTTCACCGACCAGCACCAGCGTCAGGTTCTGCATCTGCCGCAGATCCGGGCGGTTCTGAGCTGGCGCAGCCTGTTTTCCCGATCCTTGCAGTTCGTGTTGCTGGAAGCTTCCGGCCTGAACCTGCAGATCCGCCGGGACGACAACCATAAACTGTGGG
>JBEBXF010000197.1:0-6535 GCA_040391725.1 Eoetvoesiella caeni
TGGCCGAATTCGGCCAGGCGCTGCTGCTGGCGCGCGCGCAAGTCGGCCGAGACTTCCAGTATCTGGTAGGCGGGCTCGATGCCCAGCTTGCGCAGGGCGGGAATGATGGATGCGGCCAGGGCGCCCGACCCGGCGCCGAACTCAAGCACATTGACCGAGCCGCTGGCTTCGAGGATTTGCGCCACCTGGCCCGCCAGGGCCTGGCCGAATACGGGGCCGAGTTCCGGCGCGGTGGTGAAGTCGCCGGCGGGTAATTGAGGTGTCGGCCTGGCGCGGTTTGCGAAGGCATTCGATGGCGCGGCGTTCGCGCCGGAAGTCGCCGCACCGGACTCATCGCCACAGGTTTCTTGCCGGGTGGCGCCGTGGCGGGAATTGCCGCCGAACTTCGCGCTGCCCGCCGCATAGTAGCCCAGGCCAGGCGCATAAAGGGCCAGGTTCATCCATTGCTCGAACGGCATGAACCCCCACGGGGCCTGCTCGATTTGCTGGATCAAATAGCGTTCGACGGCCTGCGCATGGGCGGCCGATTCGGGATCCAGAGCCGGGAGTCCGGGAGGAATGGTGGTAGAAGAAGACATGTACTGGGGTCTTGGTTGGTGCCGGGAGGTAGTGTATCAGCGCCGCCCTTCGTCCTGGGTGGATGCGCTGTTCGCGGTATTGTCCTTGCCGCGCTTGTTCAGCAGGTAAAGGCTGTGACACATGGCGATGAAGAACGCGGCCAGCAGCGCCGCCATGGCGCCGACCAGATAGTTGCCGAATACGATCCACAGCGGCACGGACAGGATGATGGCCAGAAATAGCGGCTTGTTCGCAAGTTGTCTCGCAAATTGTTTCATATGGTCGGGAGGCGGGGCGCGGTTGCATGGCGGCGCGCAATGTCGATGAAAAAGGACATGGCGTTGTCCATAGAGTATAGGCGCAAGCCGAATGCGGCGTCTTTCGCCAAAAAAAGCGGCATCCGGATTGTGTCCGGATGCCGCTTCGAGGGGCATTATTGTGTAATGCCGATGGTTGGCCGCTTTGGAGCCTTTGCGCTGTTACGCCGCGTTGAGTGCTCGGCCCTTGACCAGGGCGGCGGTGATTTCAGCCACGTGGCGGCCCTGGTAGCGCGCGCCGTCCAGCTCGTTGGCGGAGGGCTGGCGCGAACCGTCGCCATTGGCGATGGTGCTGGCGCCGTAGGGGCTGCCGCCGGTGATTTCGGTGTTGATGGTCTGGCCCTGGAAGGAATAGGGCAGGCCGACCACCGCCATGCCGTGGTGCAGCAGCACGGTGTGGAACGACAGAATCGTGCTTTCCTGGCCGCCGTGCTGGGTGGCGGTCGAGGTAAAGACGCTGCCGACCTTGCCGACCAGCTTGCCGGCCGCCCACAGGCCGCCCGTCTGATCCAGGAAGTTCTTCATTTGCGCAGCCATATTGCCGAAGCGGGTCGGTGTGCCGAAGATGATGGCGTCATAGTCGGCCAGTTCGGCGGGCGTCGCCACCGGCGCGGCCTGGTCGAGCTTGTAGTGGCCCGCCTTGGCGACGTCTTCGGGCACGAGTTCGGGAACGCGCTTGATCACGACTTTGGTGCCGGCCACCGAGCGGGCGCCTTCCGCCACGGCATTGGCCATGGTTTCGATGTGGCCGTAAGTGGAGTAATACAAAACGAGGACTTTGGACATGGTGTTTCCTATAAATGTAATGTGTGGGCTTGAACAGTGAAGCAGTTAAGGTCTGTCAAGGTGTATCAAGGAGATCGCGTTGGTGCGGGCGCCGGCCGCGGCGTCGCCCAATGCCCTGCAGGGTAGGACAACGCCGCGGCCGGCCGGTTTGCCGGTCAAGGCAGGTCGAACAGCAGAATTTCCGCATTGCGGCCGTTGGAGAACGCCAGGGCGGTTTCTTCGCTGATCTTCACGCCGTCGCCGGCGGACAGTGATTGCCCATTGAGGGTCAGCTCGCCGCGCGCCACGTGCACATAAGCGTTGCGGCCCGCCGCCGGCGTGTAGTCGATGCGTTCGTCGCCGTCCAGCAGCGCCGCATAGACCGACGCGTCCTGCACGATGGTCAGCGAACCGTCGCGGCCGTCCTGCGACACGATCAGCTTCAGCTTGCCGCGCTTGTCGGCGTCGTCGAAGAACTTTTCCTGATAGTTGGGCTTTACGCCGGTGAACTTCGGCACGATCCAGATTTGCAGAAAGTGCACCAGTTCGTCGCGTGAATGGTTGAATTCGCTATGGCGCACGCCCGTGCCGGCGCTCATGACCTGCACGTCGCCCGGACGGATGACCGAGCCCGAGCCCATGGAGTCCTTGTGCGCCAAAGCGCCTTCCAGTACGTAGCTGATGATTTCCATGTCGCGGTGGCCGTGCGCGCCGAAGCCTTCGGCCGGCTGCACCGTGTCGTCGTTGATGACGCGCAAGGCGCTCCAGCCCATTTCCTTGGGGTCGAAGTACTCGGCGAATGAAAACGTGTGGTGGCTGTTCAACCAGCCATGCTGGGCATGGCCGCGATCGGCAGCTTTGCGTAGTGCGAGCATATGAATCTCCGGTTGAAGGTGGTTGAATCTCGATGTAGCTATTCTATTTCTTATAAATTAGATAAAAAAGCGCTATTATTTGATCAAATCAATCTGGTTTTTAGATGTTTTGTTGATTGAGGGCTAAGGATTACTTTTTCCGCCGTTTCTTCCTGGACTTTTTATGCGGATCCCCAAAACCACACTGGAGCAATGGCGCGTACTGCAGGCCATCGTGGAATACGGCGGCTACGCCCAGGCGGCCGAGGCCTTGCATCGCAGTCAGTCGTCGGTCAGCTACGCCGTGGCGCGTCTGCAGGAGCAGGCCGGGGTCGAACTGCTCACTATTGAAGGCCGCAAGGCCCGGCTTACCGAAAACGGCGCGGTGTTGCTGAAGAACGCCATCGGCATGCTGGACGACGCGCAGCGTCTGGAGCAATTGGCGCAAAGCCTGGGCCGCGGCCGCGAGGCCGAAGTGCGCCTGGTGGTGGACGTGGCTTTTCCCACTGCCTTGCTGCTGGAAGCCCTGGCGCAATTCACGCGCGTGGCCGAGGGTACCCGCATCCAGCTTACCGAGGTGGTGCTGTCGGGCGCCGACGAAGCCCTGTTCAATCAAAGCGCCGACATCGTCATCGGCACCCATGTTCCCGCCGGCTATTTAAGCAATCTGCTGCTGGACGTGGAGTTCGTGGCGGTGGCGAACCCCGCGCACCCGCTGCACAGGCTGGATCGCGAGCTGACTTCCGACGACCTGCGCCGCCACATGCAGATCGTGATCCGCGATTCCGGCACGGCGCATCCACGCGACGTCGGCTGGCTGGGATCCACTCAGCGCTGGACGGTCACCAGCATGGAAACCTCGCTGTCCATGGTGGACGCCGGGCTGGGCTTTGCCTGGCTTCCCAGGCATTTATTGCAGAAGCGCCTGGAACAGGGCAGTTTGTGGCCCTTGCCGCTGGAGCAAGGACAAGTGCGCCGGGCCCCGTTATATTTGACATACGCCTGCCCCGGCCAGGCCGGCCCCGCCACCCGCCAACTCGCGGCCTTGCTCGAAGACGCCGTGAAAGCCGGCGCGGTATAGCTTGTTTGTCTTTGGATAGCCATGACCAGAACAAAATCCAACTTCGAAGTCACCACGGGTGTTCGCAACGCCAGCCGTAGTTCGAACTCGCTTGTCTGGATCTTCGATGCGTTCGAGCACGACCCCAGCTACATCCGCACGCGGATGTTCGGGTGCGATGCCGCTTACCTCGACGGCCTGCTGTGCCTGGTTGCGGCGGACCGCGGCGAGCCCTGGAGCGGTCTGCTGGTGTGCACATCGCGCGAGCGCCATGCCGCGCTTGTCGATGAAATGCCCGCCTTGCAGCCGCACCCGGTTCTGGGGAAGTGGCTGTACGTGCCGCAAGACGACCCGGACTTCGAAGAGCTTGCCGAAACGCTGACGGCGCTCGTGCTGGCTCGCGATCCGCGCATAGGCGTCGAACCCAAGCCGCGTAAAAGCCGCGGTAAATCGGCGCGGGGCAAAGCGTAAATGGCTGCCCCCAGCCCTTCCTTCATGCCGGAATAATGCGGCGGCATCTTTATCGATGCGCGAGGATATTGATCAGGCGGCCGAAGGGGTCGCGAACATAAAACCGGCGCACTCCCCACGGTTCGTCGACGGGGCCGTATTCAACTGGAATCCCGGCCGTCTTCATGCGCTCCAGTGCGTCGTCCAGGTCATCGACCTCCACCGAAAGATCAGGCACCGGCGTACCCGAGCCTCCTTCCGAGGCGAAGCTGATCTGAGTGGCTGTCTGCGTGTTTGAGCCGAAGGTCTGGATCCATTGGAGGTCCATCAGCAACTCCAGGCCAAGCACATCTTGGTAGAAGGCCTTGGCCAGCCTGACATCCTGGGTTTCGATATTGGGAACCAAGCGTTTAACTTTCATTTGAGAACCGTTCGAGCATTTGCGGTATCAACCACGTGCTTTCCGTGGGTTGCCGAGTAGCGCTTGTGATCGTTCCACGGACGAAGCGCCCACCTTGTATATTGTCGGATTCCAGCATGTAGTTCAACCTGCCGCATTTCGTGGCGGGGTAAGCTACTGTAAGGAAAGGCAGCCATCTGCTGCAATGGCATGCATCTTCCACTTAGGGAAACGATTGGCATGATGACGAAAGAGACTATTGTGATGCTCGCCCAGTACAGCGACTGGGCCGATCAGGTTCTGTTCAAGGCCATGGAGCAACTGCCCGAAGGGGCGGTGTACCAAACCCGCCAAACGCTGTTTGGCTCGATGATCGGCACGCTTAATCACAACTACCAGGTCGACTTGATCTGGCGCGCGCATCTGCTGGGCGAAAAGCATGGCTTCTCAAGCCGCCGCGACGTACTGCATCCCGATCTTGGCGCGTTGGTAAAAGAACAGTCCCGGATAAACCAGTGGTATATCGACTGGGCCAGGGCCCAGAACCCCACGAGCCTGGACGAACGCCTCAAGTTCAATTTCGTCTCCGGCGAGGCGGGGGAGATGATGCGCGGCGGCATGTTTCTGCATGTCGTCAATCACAAGACCTACCATCGCGGCTGGGTCAGCCAGATGTTCTTCGATCATGGCATGAATCCTCCGGAGACGGATCTCAGCGTCTTCCTTTGCGAGTTCATTCCCGATCCTTGAGGTTGTGGCTTCGCAGGGGCCGGCACGTATAGGACATTACAGAGTTATAGCGTGTGCTGCATGCGCGAAAAACCGGTACGCATATCGAGTTGACTCAGCAACATGGTTGCATGCGGTGGGGCGCGGTATAGAATCTGTGGTGATTGGCGATTCCCGCCTCTACAGATCGCATTCATACGGAGGTCATATGCCCGTGTATGTAGCACTGCTGCGCGCCGTGAATGTCGGCGGAACGGGCAAGCTGCCTATGTCCGAGTTAAAGGCGATGTGTGTGGCCGAGGGATTCCGGAAGGTGCAAACCTATATTGCCAGTGGCAATGTCGTTTTCTCGGTCAGTCTGTCCGAGTCGCGGGTCAAGGCGGTGCTGGAAAAACAATTAGAAGCCTATGCGGGCCAGCCGATGGATGTCATCGTGCGCACCGCGCAAGAGATGGCTGAGGTTCTTGCCGGCAACCCTTTTCCCGATGCTCCCGCAAACCAAACGGTCGCCATCTTTCTGGATGAACCGCCACCCGCCGACACCCTTGAGCAGATCAAGGGCAAAGCCGATGAGATCGTGCAATTGGGCAGGCGGGAAATCTATGTGACCTATGGCTCGGGAATGGGGCGCTCGAAGCTCAAGATCCCGGCCGGAAAGAATGGCACAGCAAGGAATATCAATACGATTGCCAGGCTTGCGGAAATCGCGGCGTCGCTATGACGCAATAAAAACACCCCATAAGCCGATGTTCGACTTATGGGGTGCTGTTTTGACTTCAACGCTGGCGCCGGGGTGAGCGGTATTGGGCCCGCCGCGGCGCAATTCCGGCGATCGCTATTGCGCGATGCCGGTGTTGCGTTGGCGTTTAGTTTAGCCGCGTGTGGCGGGCTTGCCGCCGAAGCTGGGGCGCGCGGGGCGGTCGCCGAACTTGGCGGGAGCCTTGCGGGCAAAGTCGCCGCGCGGCGCCGTGGAACGATCACCGAACGAGGTGCGCGCGCTGCGTGCCGGTTTGTCGCCGAAGGCGGGACGGTCGGCTCGGGCTGGGCGGTCGCCGAAGGGCTTGCCCGTTGCAGGCTTGTCGCCGCGGGGGGCGCGATCGCCAAAGCTGGCTCGGTCACTGAAGCTGCTGCGTTCGCTGCGGCCTTTGTAGCCGCCACGCTCTTCACCGCGACCGGCAAAGCCGCCGCGGTCGTCGCGGCCGGCGAACTCGCTACGCTCGCGGCGTCCCGCAAAACTGCCGCGTCCTTCGTCACGTGCGGCGAAACTACGCCCTTCGCTGCGTCCCGCGAAACCTTCGCGTCCTTCGCTGAAGCTGGCAAAGCCGCCGCGTGCGGGGCGGTCTTCGTGGAAGCGTTCGCCGCTGGCGGGACGGCCTTCGTAGGCCGGCTTGTCGCCGAAACG
>JBEBXF010000198.1:0-6534 GCA_040391725.1 Eoetvoesiella caeni
AACCTGTATCAAGAGCTTCGGAAACTCTCATTCTATCCATTGAACTACGGGCGCAAAGCACGCTATTGTAGCGTGTTTTATGGCGGCTCACTTCGTGCCCGCCTTTATCATGGCAGCCGCCTGACTCCTGAATAATAGCGCGGCCAAAACGGGAATACCTGCACTGAAGTATCAGTCCCGGTATAATCGCTACCTTGGTTTGCTTTAAAACATTAAAAACACCTAGCTGTGTGCATTATGCACATGCCCCTCTGTAACTAACCGCTTTGGATCCCGGGTGCGAACATGCCCGGATTGCGAACGCAGGACTCGACATGAACAACACGGAAGACCACATCGAAGAAACCATCGAGGGGCACGAAGGCCTCATCAAAACGCCCAAGCAACTCATCGTCACGGTTGTCCTGGCTTTCCTCGTGCCCATCATCGTCATTGTCATGCTGGTCAACCTGGTCTCCTACAGCGACGTCACGGGGTCGGGTTCCAACGCCCAAACCAGCGAAGCCATCGCATCCCGCATCAAGCCCATAGCCGATTTCAAGCTGGTCGACGCCAACGCGCCCAAAGTATTCAAGACCGGCCAGCAAGTCTTCGAAACCACCTGTACCGCCTGCCACACGGCCGGCGTCGCGGGCGCGCCCAAGTTCGGCGACAAAGCCGCCTGGGCCCCTTTCATCAAGACCGGCTACGACTCCATGGTCAAGGTTGCGCTGCACGGCAAGGGCGCCATGCCGGCCAAGGGCGGCAATCCTTCGCTAAGCGACTACGAAGTCGAGCGCGCACTGGTCTACATGGCCAACAAAGCCGGCGCATCGTTCAAGGAACCGGCCGCTCCCGCCCAGGAAAAGGCCGCCGCTCCGGCAGCCACTGAAGTCGCCGCTGCGGCTCCTGCTGCCGCGGCCCCCGCTCCGGCCGCAGCCGCTCCCGCGGCGCCCAAGGCTGAAGCCAAGCCCGAAGCCAAGCCGGCCGCTGCCTCCGCCACCATCGACCCCGCCGGCGAAAAGCTCTACAAATCCGTCTGCTTTGCCTGCCACGCCGCGGGTGTCGCCGGCGCGCCCAAGTTCGGCGACAAAGCCGCCTGGGCTCCCCGCATGGCCGACGGCATAGACGCCATGGTGCAAATCGCCATCCACGGCAAGGGCGCCATGCCCCCGCGCGGCGGCTCGCAAGCCACCGATGCCGAAATGCACGCCGCCGTTGAATACATGGCCCAGGCCGCCAAGTAAACCCAGGGCCGCGCATCGCGGCTCCGCTTCGCATCGGCCGGGCTGCCGGCATGCAGGCCTGAATACCAAAAGCAAAAAGCCGGGTTCCTTTAGGGAACCCGGCTTTTTTTATGCCGCCAAACCGCTACTCGAGCAAGGTGTAAAACCTGCCGGTAAGCGGCCCGCGCGCTACCGTGCCACGGTTGCCGGCTGCGCCCGCAGCGACAGGCCCAACTGCACGCGGCGCTGCAGCCACAGGCTGGCGCGATAGCGCGCGTCGCCCGTCACCTTGTGCATGGCCCGCAGGATTTCAAGAATATGGGCGGCGCCCAGCGTATCGCCCATGCTCAGCGGCCCGCCCATCGGATAGCCCAGACCCAGCGAAACCGCCAGGTCGATGTCCTCGGGCGTGGCGATGGTTTGCTGGGCGATGTCGCACGCCACATTGACGATGCTGGCCACCATGCGCTGGCCCACGAAACCGGCCGAATCGTCGATCACCGAAACGGGCGTGCCGTCCGAGGCAAACAGCGCATGCGCCGCATCGCGCCATTGCGGCAAGGTGGCGGGCGAGCACATCACCACGCGGCGCTTGCCCTGCTCCAGGCCAAAGAAGGTATCGAGGGCCACGGTGCGCTCGCCATCGAGCTGATGCGCCCCCACCACGCTGGAAGTGTCTTCGCCGTATGGCGTCACGACGATCAGGGCATCGGTGGGCGGCGCGTCGGTGGCGATGACGCCGACGCCCAGGCTTCTCAGCAGCGCCGACGCCCGTTTATGGCCAACGGAGTGATACGGCGCCACCCAGACCCTCAGGCCGGGCTGCGGCTCGGGCACGGCGGGCGCCGTGGGCACCTGCTGCTTGCCCTCGGCATAGCGGTAAAAGCCTTCGCCGGTCTTGCGCCCCAACAAGCCGCCCGCATAGCGCACGGCGGTGATGGGCGACGGGCGAAAGCGCGGTTCGTCGAAGAACTGGCGGTAGATGGACTCCATGACCGGGTGCGAGACGTCCAGCGCGGTAAGATCCAGAAGCTCGAACGGCCCCATGCGAAAGCCGGCCTGCTCGCGCATGATGGCGTCCACCTGGTAAAACGGCGCGACCGCTTCCTGGGCCAGGCGCAAGCCTTCGATGTTCATGCCGCGGCCGGCGTGGTTGACGATGAAACCCGGCATGTCCTTGGCCCGCACCGGCGTATGGCCCATTCTGCGCGCCAGATCCATCAGCGCATCGCCCACGGCGGGCTCGGTGCGCAGCCCGTCGATGATCTCGACCACTTTCATCAGCGGAACAGGATTGAAGAAATGGTAGCCGGCCACGCGCCCGGGCTGTTTGCACGCCGCGGCAATGGCCGTAATGGACAACGACGACGTGTTGGACGCCAGGATGCAGGCGCCGGACACAATGGCTTCCAGTTGCTGGAAAAGCTCGCGCTTGACGTCCAGGCGCTCGATCACCGCCTCGACCACCAGATCGGCCTTGGCCATGGCCTGCAATTCCGAACACGGCTTGACCCGAGCCAGCGAAGCCTGAGCCAGTTCGGCCGTGATCTTGCCCTTGCCGGCCAGTTTTTCCCACATTTGCTGCAGGTTCTCCCGGGCGGCAGCAACGGCTTGCGCATTCAAGTCGAACAGCAAGACCTCCAGGCCCGCCTGGGCCGCGATCTGCGCAATACCCCGGCCCATGGCGCCCGCGCCGACGATCCCTATGGTTTCAATCTTCTTCATCCCTTCCTGCTCCAGACATATTTCAAATTGGCACAGCGGCCGGCATTGCCCTGCGCCGCCCGCAAAATTTCTCTTCAAACAGCCTTTTATGATAATCGGATTCCATCGCTGTTGCTGTTTCCCAACCCATCCGGCCACCCGCTGAATCTGAGCTAGGGTAAACCCTAATATTTTCGTTGCGTGAACCTAGGGTTTACCCTAAAATCCAATCAACGATTCAATGAATTCACATTGACAGATTTCTACCTGCGGGAAAACACCATGAGCTGGCTCAACTACACCACCTATTCCACCTACACCCCCATGGGCGACTCGGAAGAACGCGCACTGATCCGCCAAGCCATGCACCGCGGCGCAAGCCGCCAGGAACAAGCCGTGGGCTTCGCGCAAAACACCCGGGTAGCGGCTTCGAAGCTGGCATCCTTCTTTCACATCGCCGGCAAACCGCTGGAACAGTCGCACGTCTGAACCTCGCTCATTGGGCCGCCCCGCCCAAGTCAGCGTCGTGCCGGCCGTACATGCGGCACTCCGCCGCCAATGCCAATAAGTTGGGATCGCGCTCACGATGTTTCGGCAGAAGCAGCGTAATGAGCTGGGGGGTCTGGTATTTTTTTGAGACCGGGATAAGCTGAACCCGGCTACTGAATGCTCGCGCCCGACCCGGCAACAAGCTAAAGCCTATCCCCTGGCTGACAAGATTGATCAGTGAAAAGATATCGTTCACTTTCATGACGACGTCGGGGGCATATCCAGCAAGCCCGAAAGCATTCCGGAAGCTTTCCGCCGTCACGAAACCATCGGCCAGCACCACAAACTTTTCGGCTTTTGCCTGTACAAGATCCATGCTTCGATTGTTTCCGTAACGGGAAGCGACCGGAGCCGCAAAAAACACCTCGTCCTCAAACACCGGAATCGACAGCAAGTCATTGCTTTTAACGGGCTCGTGCACCCCGACGATGATGGCATCAACGCTACCTTCCTTCAGTTCGTGCAACAGTTCGCGGCTGGAACCCATGGTCAGGTCGATATCAAGCTCGGGCCTACGCATCTTCAAACCTATTATCAGTTTGGGAATGCAGTGCAGAGTCAGCGAATACAGCGCCCCCACCCTTAAACGCGGGGTACCGGCATTGGCCATGACACGTACCCTTTCCACACCCTGCTCACACTCGCCAAGAGACCTCTGGGCATATTCCCTGAACACGTGGGCCGCTTCCAGCGGCACCAGATTGCGGCCTTCACGCTTGAACAGCGGACAACGCAAACTTTCTTCCAAAGAATGCAAGGCGCGGTGGACACTGACCACGCTCATCTCCAACGCCTCCGAGACCCGGGCGAGATTGCGCAAGCGCATGAAAGCAATAAAAATATCCAGCTTTTTTAGCGTGATTGCCTCGTCGATCACCATGCGTATCTCCGGCTTGATTTTTAGTGTAAGAGTAATGATCGCACGATTGCGTTGATTGATGTGACACATCCTGAACTCTATCTTGTCGTTTGCTCGGCAAACAGAGGCAAAGACAGTGAATCTCAACGCGCACGATCCAAAATGGAGCAAACGACGCGGCGAAAAGCAGCGGCGCCTGGCCGGCGTGCGTCACCTGATGTCCGGCCCGATACTGAACGGCGCCAGCGATACCGTATCTCTATTGGAAGGCTTGATTCTGCCCGGCGACCGTGTCGTGCTGGAAGGAAACAACCAGAAGCAGGCTGATTTCCTGGCTCGGTCGTTGACCAAGGTCGACTCCGGCAAAGTGCATGACCTGCACATGATCATGCCCAGTGTCAGCCTCCCCGAGCATCTGGATCTTTTCGAACGCGGCGTAGCCCGCAAGCTGGACTTCGCCTTTGCCGGAACCCAAAGCCTGCGCATCTCACAGCTCTTACAGGACAAACAGCTGGAAATCGGGGCAATACACACCTATATCGAACTCTATGCGCGACTATACGTCGACCTGACGCCCAACATCGTACTGGTGGCTGGATTCAAGGCCGACAGGTCGGGGAATCTTTATACCGGTTCCAGCACGGAAGACACGCCCGCCCTGGTGGAAGCCGCCGCCTTCCGCGACGGCATCGTCATTGCCCAGGTCAACGAAATCGTCGACGATCCAGGCGATCTGCCCCGAGTGGACATACCCGGATCCTGGGTCGACGTCGTCGTGCCGGCCGACAGGCCGTTCTTCATAGAACCCTTGTTTACACGCGATCCCCGGCTCATCAAGCCCATTCATGTATTGATGGCCATGATGGCGATCCGTGGCATCTACGAGCGCCACCAAGTGCAATCATTGAACCATGGCATCGGCTTCAATACCACGGCCATCGAGCTGATCCTGCCGACCTACGGAGAACAGCTCGGCCTGAAAGGCAAAATATGCAGGAACTGGACGCTTAATCCCCACCCCACCCTGATTCCCGCCATCGAATCCGGTTGGATCGAGAGCGTGCACTGCTTCGGCGCCGAATCGGGAATGGAAAACTACATCGCCGCACGCCCGGATATATTCTTTACGGGGCGCGACGGCACCATGCGCTCCAACCGCCTGCTATGCCAGTTGGCCGGTCAATATGCCGTGGATCTCTTTATTGGTTCCACCTTGCAAATGGACGGCATGGGCAACTCATCCACCGTGACGCGCGGTCGCCTCACCGGCTTTGGCGGAGCTCCCAATATGGGACACGATCCGCATGGCCGCCGCCATGCCTCGTCGGCATGGCTGGATTTGATTGAGTCCGATACACCGATCGCGCGCGGGAAAAAGCTGGTGGTACAAATGGTGGAAACCTTCCAGGACAGCGGCCAGCCGACGATCGTGGAAACCCTGGATGCCGTTCAGGTAGGCCGGGACAACCATATGCCTGTCGCGCCCGTCATGATTTACGGCGACGACGTCACTCACGTGCTGACCGAAGAAGGCATTGCCTATCTGTATAAAGCACGTTCCCTGGAAGAGCGAAAGTCCATGCTGGCCGCCGTGGCGGGGGTAACGCCGATAGGCCTCACGCACGACCCCAAGACAACTGAAAGGCTGCGCCGCGACGGGCTGATTGCAATGCCCCAGGATATCGGCGTACAGCGCCACCAAGCATCCCGCTCGCTGCTGTCGGCTAAAAGTATTGCCGATCTCGTGGAATGGTCCGGGAATCTCTACGACCCACCCGCCAAGTTCCGGAGCTGGTGATGACTATGGAATTGGCAATGGATTCGCCCATGTGCCTCGGCTTGCACACAACGCCGGCAAGCCTGGACGCAAGCGCCGTGCTGCTGGCCGATGCGGCCGTATCTGCGCTGATACACGAAGCAACGCTGACCCCCAAGCCTGGCTTGGTGGATCGTCGCGGCCCAGGCTCGCATCGCGACATGGACTGGCGCATGATGTGCCGCTCCGCGCAAGCACTGCACCCAACCTTTTGCACCATGGCCCTGGCCTCGCAACGCACTACAGACCCACAAGCATTGCGCGAAGATCTAGGCCGCATCGGCCGGGAGGGTGAAGCGATCATGCTGCACACCACCGGCGGCGTCAACACCCATCGGGGCGCTATCTGGACATTAGGACTGCTGGTGGGCGCCGCGGCTCAGGATCCATCGTGGTGCAAC
>JBEBXF010000199.1:0-6512 GCA_040391725.1 Eoetvoesiella caeni
CAAAGGCGTTTTATAGCGCTCGACCAGGGGACGAATGGCGTCCCGCTCGGCGCTCGTGACCGGGCCAATGATGGCATTGACCTTGTAGCGCCGTATCAATTCGTTCGTTCGCTCGACCGCCGTCTTCGGGTCGGTCTTGGTGTCGGCCCGGATGATTTCGAACTGACGGCCGCCCAAAACGCCGCCTGCCTCGTTCGCCTCTTCCAGCGCCAGGCGGGTAGCCTGGCCGCCTTGTTCGCCCAGGGCCTCCAGCCCGCCAGAAAACGGCTGCAGGATGCCGACCTTGATCGGTTCGGCTGCCGAAGCCCCCCGCGGCCAGCCGGCGACGGCGGCCATACCCAGGCCAGCCGAACCCAGCAACATGGCCCTGCGTCGCTCAAACGAAAGGCGGCTTGTGTTTTGCTTCATGCTTGTCTCCTTGATGCCCTGTCGGCCTGATTTTTGCCGTTGTTATGTCGTGCTCTGATCGCCTGACTGGCGAAATTCGAAATTAGCATAGCACAAACAATTTGTTGAGTACTCACTATATTAGGAAATTATTATGTATGCTCGTATTACCAAAAAAAACTGCTCAAACCTCAATCAGGCAGCTTGAGCAGCACACTGCGAATAACGGTGCTGGTAATGACGGATTTCCAATGCTCGAGTTCGCCTTTGCCGCGCAGATCGCTATTAAGGAAAACACTGAGCGTATAACGGTTGGAAAGATAGAAGTAGCCAAGGGCCGCGATCTCGATGTAAAGATCCCTGGCGGTTTTATCGTCGCGGAAAAGGCGCTTTTCGACGCCTGATCGCAATACGTCGTCGAGAATGGCCACCGCCGGCGAAGACAATTGGCTGGCGCGCGCCGACTTCTTGATATGCCTGCCCTTGAGCAGGTTCTCGCTGTTGAGCAAGGTGATGAACTCGGGATGATCGAGGTAATAATGCCACACGAAATGGACCACGGTGGTCAATGCCGCCACGGGCTCCTGCAGATCGATATCGATCTTGGCTTCGGCCTCGTTCATTTTTTCGTAGGCGGTTTCCAGCACTTCGACAAACAGCTGGGCCTTGCTGCCGAAGTAGTAATAGATCATGCGGTCGTGCGTGCGCGACAGCTTGGAAATGCTTTCGATTTTGCCTTCGGTGAAACCATTGCGGGCGAACACCCGGGTGGCGGCGCGCAGAATGGCGTCCCGGGTCTTATGCGCGCGTTCCTGGGCGCCCCGCGTCGCCAGTTGCGCCGGCGTCTTGCGCGCGGAACGCGCCGCCGGCTTCCTGGCCGGCGCGCTTTTGGCCGCGGCCCCGTCTTCGTCGGCAAACGCTGTTCTGACTTTTTTTATACCTGTAACCATGAGGCCGGCCATTAAGATGAATGCCCCGATTCTTGCATCAAAAAAAAATGTAGTCAATACTAAACAATTTGGTATTTACTACATTAATTTTATGGTCTACCATGCGTGAATCCGTCGTCGGCCGGCACACGCGCCGCGCGCGAAGAACAACTATCAGCAAGGAGCCGAAATGACTCATGTAGTAACCGAAGCCTGTATCAAATGCCGCTACACCGACTGCGTCAGCGTCTGTCCCGTCGACTGCTTTCATGCCGGCCCCAATTTCCTGGTGATCGATCCGGAAGAGTGCATCGACTGCGCCGTGTGCGTGGCCGAATGCCCGGCCAATGCCATTTACGCCGAGGAAGACCTGCCGGCGGGCCAGGAAGTCTTCATCGAGCTCAATGCCCAGTTGTCCCAGCAATGGGAGGTCATCTCCGACAGCGAAGACCCTCTGCCCGACGCGGACGACTGGAAAGACAAAAGCGATAAACTCGAATTCCTGGAACGCTGACTCGCCGCGCAGGTTGCGCTGCCCCGAACCGGCAGCCGGCGGCGGCCGCCGAACGCGTTCGCACCCGCAACGCACACCCATGGTCATCAAGGACACCCTCCATGCACAACAACTGGATTGCCGGCGAATGGATCGGCTCTTCGAATAGCCAGAACAATCTCAACCCCTCCGACCTGGATGACGTCGTCGGCGAATACGTCCGCGCCTCCGAAGCCGACGTCCAAGACGCCATCGCCGCCGCGCATGCCGCCTGGCCGTCCTGGTCGCTCAGCACGCCGCAGCAGCGCTTCGACGCCCTGGATCAGATCGGATCCGAGATTCTCGCGCGCAAGAACGAGCTGGGCGAACTGCTGGCCCGCGAAGAAGGCAAGACCTTGCCCGAAGCCATCGGCGAGGTTGCCCGCGCCGGGCAGATCTTCAAGTTCTTCGCCGGCGAAGCGCTGCGCATCGTCGGCGACATCCAGGCGTCGGTGCGCCCCGGCATACAGGTCGAGGTCACGCGCGAACCCATAGGCGTGGTGGGCATCATCACGCCCTGGAACTTCCCCATTGCCATTCCGGCCTGGAAAATCGCGCCTGCGCTGGCCTACGGCAACTGCGTGGTATTCAAGCCGGCCGACCTCGTCCCGGGCTCGGCCTGGGCGCTGGCCGAAATCATCAGCCGCAGCGGCCTGCCCGCCGGCGTATTCAACCTGGCCATGGGCCGCGGCTCCGTCGTGGGCGCGGCGCTCATCGCCGACCCGCGCGTCAACGCCATCACCTTCACCGGCTCGGTAGAAACCGGCCGGCAGATCCTGCAGCAAACCGCCGCCCTGCAAAAGAAGGCGCAACTGGAACTGGGCGGCAAGAATCCGCTCATCGTCCTGAACGACGCCGACCTCGAAACCGCGCTCAACTGCGCGATTCAAGGCGCGTTCTACTCGACAGGGCAGCGCTGCACGGCCAGCAGCCGCATCATCGTCGAGCGCGGCATCTACGACCAGTTCACCCAGACGCTGGCCGAACGCACGCGCGCCCTGCGCGTGGGCCACGCGCTTGCGCCCGAAACCCAGATCGGGCCGGTTTCCGATGAATCCCAGCTGCAGCAAAACCTGGAATACGTGGCGATCGGCAAGGCCGAGGGCGCGCGCCTGCTATGCGGCGGCGAACGCCTGCAACAGGCGGCCAACGGCTACTACTTCAGCCCCGCCGTCCTGGCCGACGCCACCAACGACATGCGGATATCCCGCGAAGAAATCTTCGGCCCCGTCGCCAGCGTCATTCCCGCCGACGACTACGAGCATGCCGTGGCGCTCGCCAACGATACCGAATTCGGCCTGAGTTCCGGCATCTGCACGCAGTCGCTGAAGCACGCCACCCACTTCAAGCGCGCCAGCCAGGCCGGCATGGTCATGGTCAATGTCGCCACGGCGGGCGTGGACTACCATGTGCCCTTCGGGGGACGCAAAGGCTCCAGCCATGGCCCGCGCGAACAAGGGCGCTATGCGCAGGAGTTCTTCACGGTCGTGAAAACCGCCTACACGCTGGCCTGATTCCGTCGGCGGGCCACACCCCAAGGCCGCTTCCTACAGCAGGACGGGTTCGTCGGGCAGGTCGTTGCGGTTTTCCTGCCCTTCGGGCAATGGCGGGCAGTACAGGGCCAGGGCCTGTTCGATGGCGGTCACGGCGTCCAGCACCCCCGCCGCGTAGTCGCCATGCTGCAGCCGGTTCTGCAGCTTGGCGCAAATGCCTTCCCAAGCCTGCGCCGGCGCCGCAACGCCCCGGTCGGCCACGATTTCGATGCTGTGCCTGTCCAGCGCCAGGTACAGCAGGACACCGGTGTTGAACGGGGTGTCCCAGACCCGCAGGCGCCCGAATACCTCCAGGGCGCGCAAATGCGTGTCGCGCTCGTGCGCCGGCGCGACGGCTTCGACCGCCACCATGAGTTCGCCGATATGGCTTTGTTCGCTTTGGCGGATGCGCTGCGCGATGTCCGACAATACCTCGGGGGTGAAGTGCTTGCGGCGCAGCCAATGCCCTTCGGCAAACGCCCACCCGGTAAGCTCCTTCCATTTGCCGCCGTCCTGACGCACATCGACCTCCTGGTTATGTTCTGCTTGCGGGCCGGGCGCACAGCGCAACCCGGCTCGCCATGTCCTCGCCTGGCGGCATCTACCAGCCGCCCGAGGCGCCACCGCCCCCGCTGCCGCCACCACCACCTCCGAAACCACCGCCGCCGCCGAATCCTCCGCCCCCAAAGCCACCGCCGCCACCGAAGCCGCCCAGCCCTCCGAGGCCTCCGATGACTCCGCCGCGGCGCGACGCGCGGGCTCCGCCCCGGCCCGCGCCCAGCGCCCGCCCAACGAGGCTGATGAGCATTGCCACCACCCCCGCCAGCACGGCCGCGCCCAGGCTGCCGAACATCAGTCCGGCGAAAACGCCGATGACCACCAGGGCCAGCAGCGGCGGCATGACCAGGGAAAAGAAGGCCAGCGGCAACAGCATGAAGCCGGGGCCTCCGTCGGACGAGTGCGCCGCCGCTTTCGGCGGCGGAGGCAGGTCTTCGCCGTCCACCAGCTTGACCAGGCTGTTCACGCCGGCGGTGACGCCCCCGGCAAAATCGCCCTGCTTGAACCGGGGCGCAACCTGTTCGCGGATGATGCGGCCGGCCAGCAGGTCGGGCACCGCGCCCTCCAGCCCGTAGCCCACTTCGATGCGCAGCTTGCGGTCGTCCTTGGCCACCAGGAAAAGAATGCCGTCGTCGACGTTCTTGCGTCCCAGCTTCCACTTCTCGAACGCGCGGACGGCGTATTGCTCGATGCTTTCGTCGCCCGTCGTGGGGATCATCAGGACGGCAATCTGCGCCCCCTTGCGCTGCTCGAGCGCGACAAGGGTCTTGGTGAGCTCGTCCTGCGTGGCCTGGCTGAGCGTATGCGTGGTGTCGGTGACGCGGGCGGTAAGCGCCGGAATGGCGACTTCGGCGGCCCGCGCCGGCAGGGCTTGCAGGCACATCATGAATATGGCGGCCGCCATCGCAAGCCACATCGAGCCAGGCCACGCGGCGGCCCGCGACAACGCCGCTGGACGGACTATCGCCACAGCCATCCGGCCCTTCCTTTCCTGAACACTGTTTGCCATGATCTACACACCCATTGATACTGCCGAATGCCGCCGCTGCACCGCCTCTACTTCGCCGCCGCGGGAGTCGGCACGTCGAACTTGACCTCGGGGTCGCGCATGATCTGGTCCTGCTTGTCCATGCCGTAGTTCTCTTTGACGTGATAGCCGAAAACCTTGGCGGTGATGAGGGTGGGGAACTGGCGGATGGTGAGGTTATAGGCCTGCACCGCCTGCACATAGCGGCCGCGCTCGGTCGCGATGCGGTTTTCCGTGCCTTCCAGTTGCGTCATCAAGTCGCGGAACAGCCCGTCGCTTTTGAGCTGGGGGTAGTTTTCCGATACGGCAATAAGGCGCGACAGCGCGGACGACAATTGCGCCTGGGCCTGCTCGAACTTGGCCATGAGCTGGGGGTTGTCCAGGTCGCTGGCCTTGATCTGGATGCTGCCGACCTTGGAGCGCGCCTCGGTGACCTGAGTGAGCACGGTGCGCTCGTTCACCATGTAGGCATTGACCGAATTGACCAGCTTGGGCACGAGTTCGGCCCGCCGTTCGTACTGATTGAGGGTTTGCGACCAGGCGGCCTTGACTTGCTCGTCCTGGCGCTGGATTTCGTTATAGCCGCAACCCGACAGCAGGCAGACGATGGGAATCAACAACAGAATCAGCAGACGTTTCATGGTTGCGGTCATTTCCGGAACAAGGTTGGCAAGAATCGACGCCGCCCGGCAAAACAGGGCCGGCGACCGCCCGCGGCAACAGCGAAGCCGCCCTCGCCGGGCGGGCTGCGCCGCAAGCGCGAACGACAGGCAAATTACAACAGGTAAAGCCCGGCTTGCCAAGAACTTCAGCGCAAATCCGCGCCTGTGGCGCCATGGATTGGCCGGCAAATATGCGAAAAAACCCGCAACTGCGTTACAATGGCAAGTTATGCGCCGAGCCAATCAGCGCATGATACGTGTGAATGTGCTGTACGCCTTGTGCGCAAAAATGCACGAATTCCTTACTTTTACTTCGTCCGCCTAGATTGGTGTCTCTCGACTCGAGCGATAGGCTGTCGCTGGAGTTATTCTTGACTACCCAAATTTCTTTTGCCTCCCTCGGGCTGGCCGAACCCCTTTTGCGCGCAGTTTCCGAAACCGGATACACCGCGCCCACCCCCATCCAGGCCCAGGCCATCCCGCAAGTGCTCAAGGGCGGCGACCTGCTGGCCGCGGCGCAAACCGGAACCGGCAAGACCGCCGGCTTCACACTGCCCATCCTGCACCGTCTGCTGAACAGCCCCATGCCGGCGCGCAAGCCCGGCCGCCCCCGCTGCCTCATCCTGACGCCCACGCGCGAACTGGCGGCCCAGGTCGAAGAATCCGTGCGCACTTACGGCAAGCACACCGCCGTCCGCTCCCTGGTGATGTTCGGCGGCGTCAACATCAACCCGCAAATCAACGCCCTGCGCAAACCCGTGGACATCCTTGTCGCCACGCCGGGACGCCTGCTGGATCACGCCCAGCAAAAAACCGTGGATCTGTCCGGTGTTGAAATCCTGGTGCTGGACGAAGCCGACCGCATGCTGGACATGGGCTTTATCC
>JBEBXF010000200.1:0-6507 GCA_040391725.1 Eoetvoesiella caeni
GGTCGTAGTCGATGCGCGTATAGCGGGCCAGCATGCGCGGCGTCAGTTCGCGCAGCATGGACACAAAGCGCATATAGCGCGATTCGTCCGAGAGCCCGCGCACGAACTCCTGCAAGGCCTCGGCGTCTTCGGGGCGGATGGGCCGCATCATCCACGGCGAATGGTCGTCGAACTCCTTGTTCTGCACCAGGTTGAGGGGATACGGGTGGATGGCCAGATGGCGGTAGCCCGACTTTTCGGGCGGCTCGAACGATTCGGTTTCCGACAAAACAGCCTGAACGGAATGCGCCAGCAGATGTTCGTCGCTGGCATACAGCGGATCGACGGCCAGGCTGTCGATTTCAGGCAATTCGCACACCAGGTCGGAGATCCGCTCCAGGGCCTCCTGCAGGCAGTCGCTGGCGGCGGGACTCATCTGGCGGACCAGAACGTTGCGCCACAAAGCGCTGCGCTCGACCAACTGGCGCGCCAGATAGCCGTTGAGCGGCGGCAGTTCGATGGCCCTGTCGGTGGCCGAAATGCCCTGCCGGCTGCCCGAACCGAAATTGATGTAAGGCCCCAGGGCCGGATCGCGGTACACGCGGATGGCCATGGGAATGGTCGAGGCCGCCTGCGCGCTCGCGGCGGCGAAAACCTGGATGGGGATATCGAAGCAGGCGAACAGGCGGGCGATTTCCTCGGCCAGCAGCGACTGCCGCCCCGCCATGCGGGCCGCCTGGATGATAAGCCGCGCCTCTTTCAGGCGAGGTGGCTTGCTGAGCGGCTCGGGCGGGAGCATCTGCAGCGAGAGGGTCTGGTTGTAGTGATAGGAAGCCAGCACGCCGAACGCATTGGCCGCCGATTCGGGCGTGCGGAATGCCGGCGTGCCCACGTCGTCGAGCATATGGCGCAAGGGACGCATGGTGGCATCCCCCATGAAGCAGGTAATGACGGGCTTGCGTGTGCTGGAAGCCGCCTGCGCCAGTTGGCGCGCAACCGCCGGCATGTCGGCCAGCGGGTCGGGAGCCAGCAGCACCAGCACGCCGTCCACGCCCCTGTCCACGGCCAGGATGTTGACCAGCTTGCGGATTTTTTCGGCATCCAGAGGCACGCGCGTGACGACCGGGTTGTTGACCTGGGCATCCGGCTCGAGCAGGTTGCGCAGTTCCTGGACGGACATCATGGAAAGCTCGGCGCGGAACACCGCGGCGTTGACGCCCATGACGTCCAGCGCCAATTGCGAGGCGCCCGAGCCGTTGGAAATCAGCGCAATACGCCGCCCGCGCGGCCGATGCGGATAGCGCAGCACCTTGATCGCGGAAAACAGCTGCACGAAATACGGCACGCGCACCGCCCCGACCCGGCGCATCAGGGCATTGAATACCGCATCGTGCGGCAAACCGCCCTCTTGCCGCCGCCGGCCCGACTTGAGCACGACCACGGGCTTGACGCCGGCGGCGGCCCGCAAGGCGCTGGTAAGCGCGCGCGACGATGTCGTGTCTTCCAGGTGCAGCGCAATGCTGTCCGTGCGTGGATCCGTGGCCAGGTAGTCCAGCAAATCGGCGACATCGACGTCGGCCCCGTCGCCGGGCGAAACCACCGTCGAGAAACCCAGCCCGATGTCCGCCGCCCAGTCCAGCACGGCGGAAGCAATGGAGCCGGACTGCGACACCAGCGCGACGCGGCCGGTCTGCGCGAGCTCCGGCGCATGGCTGAGATTCAGGCCCGTTGCCGGATTCTGCAATCCGAATGCGCGCGGCCCGAGCACCAGGCAGCCGTTCTGGCTGCCCCAGGCCTGGCATAGCGCCATATCGTCGGCCGGGTGGTCGGGCGGCGTTCCCGCCGCCAGCACCAGCAGCGCCCGAGGGCGATGGCGGCACAATGCCTCGAGCGCCTGGGGCAATAGCCGCGGCGGCAGGCACAGCACGGCAAGATCCAGCCGGCCGCCCGCCTCGACGCCATTGAGCTGTTCGGGAACGGCCACCGAGGTTCCGGCATCGACCAGGGTCAGGGCGTTTTTCAGCGCCGCCGGCGCGTTGCGCGCCACGGGCAAGGGGCGGTCGGCCACCACCAGCAAGGATCGGGGTTCGAACAACGCAGCAAGACGATGACGCAACATAATGAGCCTGTTTTAACAAGTTTGAGTCTGTACTCTAAAATACATTGGTTAACGACATCAATGCCAACCACTTGAATCCATATTCGTGGCGCGGGAAACCCGTGCCACGCCCTGCCTGAAAACTCCATGACCCTGCCCGCCTCTTCCACCGTCCGCACCCGCTTCGCCCCATCGCCCACCGGCTACCTGCACCTGGGGGGCGCCCGCACAGCCCTCTTTTCGTGGGCCTTCGCGCGCCATCATGAAGGTGTGTTCGTTCTGCGTATCGAGGACACCGATCTCGAACGCTCGACGCCGCAGGCCGTCCAGGCCATTCTGGACAGCATGGAATGGCTGGGCATGCAACCCGACGAAGGCCCGTTCTATCAAATGCAGCATATGGATCGCTACCGCGAAATCATTGCCAAAATGCTGAAGGAAGGCACCGCCTATTACTGCTACAGCACGCCCGAGGAAGTCGACGCCATGCGCGAGAAGGCCCGGGCCCAGGGGCTGAAGCCGCGCTACGACGGCACCTGGCGCCCCGAGCCGGGCAAAACACTGCCCGCCGTTCCCGAAGGCCGCAAGCCCGTCGTGCGCTTCAAGAACCCGCAAGACGGCGCCACCAGTTGGGACGACCTCATCAAAGGCCCCATCAGCATCGACAACGCCGAACTGGACGACCTGATCATCGCGCGCCCCGACGGCACGCCCACCTACAACTTCTGTGTGGTGGTCGACGACTGGGACATGCGCATCACCCATGTGCTGCGCGGCGACGACCACGTCAATAATACGCCACGGCAAATCAATATACTGCGCGCGCTGGGCGCAACGCTGCCGCAGTACGGCCACCTGCCCATGATCCTCGGCCCCGACGGCGAAAAGCTGTCCAAGCGCCACGGCGCGGTCAGC
Organism: Eoetvoesiella caeni; assembly: GCA_040391725.1. Classification (GTDB taxonomy): domain Bacteria; phylum Pseudomonadota; class Gammaproteobacteria; order Burkholderiales; family Burkholderiaceae_B; genus Eoetvoesia; species Eoetvoesia caeni_A. Next base: position 2,993 of record JBEBXF010000200.1, read on the forward strand.
GTCATGGAATACGACAAGGAAGGCTACCTGCCCGAGGCCATGGTCAATTACCTGGCCCGCCTGGGCTGGAGCCACGGCAACGAGGAAATCTTCTCGCGCGAGCAATTCGTGGAGTGGTTCGATACGCGCAACCTGAGCAAGTCGGCCTCGCAGTGGGATCCCAAAAAACTGAACTGGGTCAACGCCCACTACATCAAGCAAACCAATGACGCCGCGCTGGCCGGCCTGGTCGCCCCCCGCATCGAAAAGCTGGGCGGCAATCCGGGCGCCGTCAAGCTCGATGCCGTCATGGGCCTGCTGAAAGACCGGGCCGAAACCCTGAACCAACTGGCCGAAGGCGCCATGCTGTTCTGCGGCGCCTACGAACCCGCCAGCGGCGAGCTGGCCGCCGAGCACCTGACCCCCGAGGCCAAAACCGTTCTGGCCGATTTTGCCGCCCAGGCCCGCTTGCTGCCCGAGTGGAGCACCGAAGCGCTGGCGGCGCTGATCAAGGAAACGCTCGCCAAGCACAATATCAAGATGCCCAAGCTGGGCATCCCCTTGCGCCTGGCCGTGACCGGCAAAAAGCAAACCCCCGCCATCGACGCCGTCCTGACCATCCTGGGCCGCGACACCGTGCTGGAACGCCTGGACGCAACGGTCCGGAACGGTCGGCAATAATTCCCGAGTCCCGGCCGGCCGTTAAAACGGCGGCCGAGCGCCCCGGGCCGGCGGCTCAAAAAGGCAAGCGGTAATTCTCGGGCATGCGGCGGGCCTTGAGCCGGCCGTCGCGGCCGTCGAACACCATGGTCTGCGGCGGCTGGTAGCGTACGGTGTAATGGTTTTTGTATATCGGGTCGGACAGCTCGACCGGCTCGCCGTTGGACTTGACGGTCTGCAGTACCAACCCTTGCTGGTCGCGGTGCCAGCATCCGGTTTCGCCTAGGGCCTGGCCGGGCTTTTTGCCGCGCTTGAGCTGCTCGTCGTAGCTCATGGTGCCGTCGGCCCTCAAATGTATAAGCACATGCAGCGTGCCGGCAACGCCGCGCTGCGAGCGCGTGCCGTACCAATTGCCGATGGCTTCATCGCCGGCCCGCGCCGCCTGGCATTGCAAACTGGCCGGCGCTCGCGGAACAGGCGGGCTTGGCGCCTTTTCGGGCTTGACGGCGCATCCGGCCACCGCCATCGCCGCCGCCACGACAACGCCGCGGCTTGTACGAAATAAACTCTTCTTGCTCATAGGAATCGAAACCCTGCCCGGACCGCCCGGCCCGAAGCCAAAAACCATATTTCAAATGCGGCTACGCCAGGCGCGCAGGTCGTGGCGACCTACAATGAATACGCATCATTTGCGCCAACGCAAGCCCGTCCGGCCCCGGCGCGCCTATCCTGACCATTTTACTTGAACGGATCGCCCTCGGCCGGCAAATGCCCGCTTTCGCCATGGGATCGCCCCAAGTCGAAAAGCGGCCGCCTGAGGAAACGGCAGGCCGCGCAGCGGGGGGCTATGCCGGCGTATTTTCTGGAGTCCGCATCACATGAGCCATCTAATCCTGCTTTTGCTGCACTTGTTCGCCGCCTTCATATTCGTCGGGACGGTTTTTTTCGAGGTGCTGATGCTGGAAGGCATACGCTCGCACGTCCCCCGCGACGCCATGCGCGCGGTGGAAATCGCCATCGGCCAGCGGGCGCGCAAATTCATGCCCTTCGTCATCATCGTCCTGTACGGCGCCGGCATTTCCATGGCCTGGCAATACCGCGGCGTGCTGGCCCAGCCCTTCGACAGCGTCATGGGCACCCTGCTCAGCCTGAAAATACTTCTGGCTCTCAGCGTACTGGTGCATTTCATTACCGCCATCCGGCGCAGCGCGGCCGGCACCCTCAACGCCAGGCAATTCAAATTCATTCATCTCAGTGTTTTTCTGCACATGCTGGCCATCGTGTTCCTGGCTAAGGCCATGTTCTACTTGAACTAAAGCAAAAACCGGGCGAAACCGTCGCCCGGACACCTTGCCCGGAAGGCCCGAAAGCGTTAAAAAAAGATACAGAATACGCTTGCCTACGCCCAGGCAAATTACTACAATTAGTGCTCAAACAAGAACCAACCACAATATCTTGTGGTTTATAGAAAAAGAGCGACTCCCTATAAAAACCGCCGCAAGGCCGCCTTTTCAGTACACGCCACCTTCCAAACGCCAGACCACATGCTGCACAAGGCAGCATGTCTTTCTCATTCAGGAGCATTCATGCAGACCACACAAACCGCTGAGTCACGGCCCGAAGTCTCCCAGCCCAAAGCACCGCAGGCCAGCCAGCCCAATGCTTCATCGGGCGGGTCGCAATGGCAAAACTTCAGCACCATTCGGCGCAATGGCGCCGTGGTGGGTTTCGAGCCCGGCAAAATCGCCATCGCCATGACCAAGGCCTTCCTGGCCGTCAATGGCGGCCAGGGCGCCGCCTCGGCCCGCGTGCGCCAGCTGGTCGAAGATCTCACCGCGCAAGTGGTCAATGCTCTGGTTCGCAACCGCCCGGGCGGCGGCACCTTCCACATCGAAGACATCCAGGACCAGGTCGAGCTCGCGCTCATGCGTTCGGGCGAGCACGACGTGGCCCGCGCCTACGTGCTCTATCGTGAAAAACGCTCGCAGGAACGCGCCCGCTCGGCTCCGGAACAACCCGTCGCCGAAAAAAGCAGCCTCAACGTCAACGACGGCGGCATCCTGCGTCCGCTGGATCTGGCCCAACTGCGCACCACCATCATCGAAGCCGGCCAGAACCTGCCCATCGACATCGACACCGACGCCATTCTCCGGGAAACCGTCAAGAACCTGTACGACGGCATCCCCGTCGACGAAGTCTACAAATCGGCCATTCTTTCGGCCCGCGCCCTGGTCGAAACCGATCCGGCCTACAGCCAGGTAACCGCCGGGTTGCTGCTGCACACCATCCGCAAGGAAGTGCTGGGCGAAGAGGTCGCCCAGTCCGCCATGGCCGCCGGCTACGCCGAATACTTCCCCCGCTTCATCAAGCTGGGCATCGAAAACGGCCTGCTCGACAGCAAGCTGGCACAGTTCGACCTGCCCAAGCTCGCCAACGCCCTCAAGGCGGAACGCGACCAGCAATTCAACTACCTGGGCCTGCAAACGCTTTACGACCGCTACTTCCTGCACGTGCGCGGACGCCGCATCGAGCTGCCGCAAGTGTTCTTCATGCGGGTCGCCATGGGCCTGGCGCTCAACGAAATCAACCGTGAAGAGCGCGCCATCGAGTTCTACGAAATCCTCTCGTCCTTCGATTTCATGAGCTCCACCCCCACCTTGTTCAACTCGGGCACCCTGCACTCCCAGCTTTCGTCGTGCTACCTCACCACCGTCTCCGACGACCTGGTCGGCATCTACGACGCCATCAAGGAAAACGCGCTGCTGGCCAAATATGCCGGCGGCCTGGGCAACGACTGGACCCCCGTGCGCGCCTTGCGCAGCCACATCAAGGGCACCAATGGCGAAAGCCAGGGCGTCGTGCCCTTCCTCAAGGTG
>JBEBXF010000201.1:0-6499 GCA_040391725.1 Eoetvoesiella caeni
ACATCGTGCACGCGGCGGATGCGAACGGCCTGGTGGTCATCAACCAGATCGACCCTATCTCGGTGCGGTTCACCTTGCCGGAGGATTCGTTCCAGCAGATCAACCAGGCCCTGCATGCCAGCGCCGATCCGCTTGCCGTCGTGGCCTATCCGCGCAACAGCCTGCAGCCCCTGGGGCAGGGGCGCCTCGTTTTGCTGAACAACCAGATCGACACGACGTCGGGCACCATCGAACTGAAAGGAAGTTTCGCGAATGCCGGCCATAAGCTCTGGCCGGGCCAGTATGTGAACGCGCGCCTGATCCTGGGGCAGCGCAAGCAGGCCCTGACCGTGCCCGCGGCGGTCGTGCAGCGCGGGCCCGAAGGCGTCTATGCCTATGTGGTGAACGCCGACAACAGCGTGCGCATCCAGCCCATACAGCTCGTCAATATCCAGGACGGCACGGCCGTTGTGGAAAAAGGCCTGAGCGCCGGCGAGCGGGTGGTGCTTGACGGACAGTACAAGCTGAAGCCGGGCTTGCAGGTTACGGAGTCCGCGCCGCCCGAGGCCGCGGCTGCCGCCACCTTGGCCAGCCTTGAGAAAGGTGAAGCCAAGTGAGTGTGTCCGCGGTTTTCATCAAGCGCCCAATCGGCACGTCGCTGCTGGCGCTGGCGCTGTTTTTGGTGGGAGCCGCCGTATGGCCGCTGCTGCCGGTGGCGCCGCTGCCTCAAGTGGATTTCCCGACCATACAGGTCACGGCCAAGCTGCCGGGGGCGAATCCGGAAATCATGGCTTCCAGCGTGGCCCAGCCTTTGGAGCGCCAGTTCCAGTTGATCTCCGGCATGACGCAGATGACCTCGGTCAGTGCGCTGGGAAATACCCAGATCACGCTGCAGTTCGACCTGAGCCGCGACATCGACGCCGCGGCGCTGGACGTGCAGGCGGCCATCAACGCGGCAACGGGGCAACTGCCGTCGAACCTGCCGAGTCCGCCCACCTTCCGGAAAATCAATCCGGCCGACACCTCCATTCTCATTCTTTCGGTGCAGTCCGATGCGCTGCCGCTGATCAAGGTCAACGACTACACCGACAACTTCCTGGCCCAGCAGATTTCGCAAATCGAAGGGGTGGGGCTGGTGAAGATTTTCGGCCAGCAAAAGCCGGCGGTGCGCATCCAGGTCGACCCCGACAAACTGGCGGCGCTCGGCCTCAGCCTGGAGGATATCCGCGGCGTCATCGCCAATGCCACCGTCAACCAGCCCAAGGGCACCATAGACGGCGACAGGCAAAGCTTCACCGTCTACACCAACGACCAGTTGCTGAAAGCCGCGCCCTGGAACGACGTCGTCCTGGCCTACCGGAACGGAGCGCCCATACGGGTCCGCGATGTCGGCATCGCGGTGCCGGGCCCCGAAGATCTCAAGCAGGCCGCCTGGGCGTTCGCCGGCAAGGGCGCGCATCCGGGCGACGCCGCCATCGACGGCCGTTCGCTGATCGTCGGCATCACCAAGCAGCCGGGCGCCAACGTCATCGATACCGTGCATCGCATCCAGGCGCAGTTGCCGCATTTGCTGGCGTCGATTCCGCCCACCGTGCATGTCAGCACCTTGATAGACCGGACCCAGAACATCCGCGCGTCGGTGGAAGAAGTGGAAATGACGCTGGTGCTTTCGATATTGCTGGTCGTGGGCATGATCTTCGTGTTCCTGCGCAGCGTGCCCGCCACCTTGATTCCCAGCGCGACGATTCCGCTCTCGCTGCTCGGCACGGCCGCCGTGATGTACCTGCTGAATTTCAGCCTGGACAATCTGTCGCTGATGGCCTTGACCATTGCGGTGGGCTTCGTGGTGGACGACGCCATCGTCATGCTCGAGAACATTTACCGCCATGTCGAGGACGGGATGAGGCCGATGGAAGCGGCTCTGGTGGGCGCGCGGGAAATCGGCCCCACCATTATTTCGATCTCGATTTCGTTGATCGCGGTTTTCATCCCGTTGCTGCTCATGGGGGGGATCGTCGGCCGGCTGTTTCGCGAGTTCGCCATCACCGTGACGTTGACGATCGTCGTGTCGGTGCTGGTCTCGCTGACCCTGACGCCCATGCTTTGCTCGCGGTTCCTCAAGGAATACCAGGGCCAGCATCACGGGCGCATATACCGTTTTTTTGAACGAGGGTTCGACGCCCTGCTCAATGGTTACCGGCGCGGATTGAATCTGGTCTTGCGCCACCAGTTCATTACCTTGTGCAGCTTCCTGTTCACCCTGCTCGCCACGGTAATCCTGTTCATCTATATTCCCAAAGGCTTTTTCCCGCAGCAGGACACGGGCTTCATCTTCGGATTCGCCGAAACGGCCCAGGACTCGTCGTTCGCGGCCATGAACCGGCGCATGATGGGGCTGGCGGACGTCGTGCGCAAGGATCCCGACGTGATCCAGTTCGGCATGAACAGCGGCGACACCACGTTCAACACCGGCCGGTTCTTCATCAGCCTGAAGCCCAAGTCGGAGGGGCGCACGGCCAGCGCCGACGAGATCATCACGCGGCTGCGGCCCGAGCTGGCCAAGGTCGAAGGCATCAAGCTGTTCCTGCAGGCCGGACAGGACATCAACGTGGGCGGCCGGCTGGCGCGCACCCAGTATCAATACACCGTCACGGATGCGGATCTGTCCGAGCTGAATACCTGGGCGCCCAAGTTGCTGGAGCGCTTTCGCAAGCTGCCTGAGCTGACCGACCTGGCTTCCGATCAGCAGAACCAGGCGGCGACGGTGCACCTGACCATCGACCGCGCGAGGGCGTCCAGCTTCGGCATATCGCCGGCCCTCATCGATTCGACGATCTACGACGCCATCGGCCAGCGCCAGGTTGCGCAGTACTTCACCCAGATCAACAGCTACAACGTCGTGCTGGAAGTCGCGCCGCGTTTCCAAAAGGATCCCGACCTGTTCAAGAAGCTGTACATCACATCGCCGCTGACCGGCCAGCAGGTGCCTCTGTCGACCTTCGTCTCCATCGACACCGACAAGACGGGCTATCTTTCCATCAGCCATCAGGGCCAGTTCCCGGCCGTGACGCTTTCGTTCAACCTGGCTCCGGGCGTGGCGCTGGGGCAGGCCGTGACCGCTATCCAGAAGGCTCAGGCGGCAATGGGCGTGCCGCAGGCCCTGAGCGGCTCGTTCCAGGGAACGGCCAAGGCTTTCGGCGAATCGCTGGCGACGCAGCCCTACCTGATCACGGCGGCCCTCGTCGCGGTCTACATCGTGCTGGGCCTGCTGTACGAAAGCTATATCCATCCCCTCACCATCCTGTCGACGCTGCCCTCGGCGGGCGTGGGCGCGCTGCTCATCCTGATGGTCAACGGCTACGATTTGAGCGTCATCGCGCTGATCGGCATCATCCTGCTCATCGGCATCGTCAAGAAGAACGGCATCATGATGATCGACTTCGCCCTGAGCGCCGAGCGCAAGGATGGCCTGTCTCCCAAAGAGGCCATCTACCAGGCCTGCCTGCTGCGATTCCGTCCCATCATGATGACCACCATGTGCGCCTTGCTGAGCGGGCTGCCGCTGATGCTGAGCCATGGCGCCGGTTCCGAATTGCGCCGGCCCCTGGGGTTCGCCATGGTGGGCGGCTTGCTGTTGTCGCAGGCGCTGACCTTGTTCACGACTCCCGTCATCTATCTGTATCTGGATCGGGCGCACTATTGGTATATGCGCCGCAAGAAGGCCCGCGCCCTGCGAAAATCCAGAAAGGCGCGCAACGCCGCGCGTCCGTCGGCGGCGTCCGGCGCCGCTTCGCGATCCATTAAACTATGAGGGAGTCTTTACGGTGTTCCCCATGAAAATCCTGATCGTCGAAGATGAACCCAAGACCGCCGACTACCTGCGCAAGGGGCTGACGGAGCAAGGCTGCACGGTGGACGTCGCGCACGACGGCATCGACGGCCAGCACATGGCCCTGCAGCACGACTACGACATCATCGTGCTGGACGCCATGCTTCCGGGGCAGGACGGCTTTGCGGTGCTGCGCGCGCTGCGCGCCGTCCGGCAAACGCCGGTCATCATGCTCACGGCCAGGGATCGCATCGAAGATCGCGTCAAAGGGCTGCACGAAGGCGCCGACGATTACCTCGTCAAGCCGTTCTCCTTCCTGGAGTTGCTGGCCCGGCTGCAGGCCCTGAACCGGCGCGGGCGCGCCCAGGAGTCCCTGCACGTGCGCATCGGCGACCTGCACCTGGATCTGATCAGCCGCAAGGCCTACCGGGGACAGACGCGGCTGGATCTTACCGCCAAGGAATTCGCGCTGCTGGCGGTGCTGGCCCGGCGCCAGGGCGAGATACTCACCAAGACGGCCATCGCCGAACTGGTCTGGGACATGAATTTCGACAGCAACACCAATGTGGTCGAGGTTGCGATCAAGCGCCTGCGGGCGAAAATGGATGCTCCCTTCAGCCCGCGCCTGCTGCACACCATACGCGGCATGGGCTACGTGCTGGAGCTGCGCGAGGACGAGGCGGCGCCATGAAGCGCTCCATCACCCTGCGGCTGGTGGCGATGTTCGCCGTGACGACCCTGATGGTGTTCGGCTTGATCGGCGCGGCTTTGTACGGGGTGTTGAGCCGCGAGCTGGCGCGGCACCAGCAGGAGGAATTGCAAAACGCCTACCAGGACATGGAGTACATGATCAAGCGCGGCGGCACGGCCGAGCGCTGGGAGCACGCGCAGGCCAAGATGGACACCCTCATGCAGTCCAGCGGCAGCCTGTTCTTCTGGGCGAACAGCAGCGACCCGCGCTATCGCTACGGCGAGAACCTGGCCGAAGTCGAGTCCCGCCTGGTGCCGGACAGCCCGATAGGCGTCCTGGTTCTTCCGGGCCGGCCCTTCCCCTTGTTCACCTTGACCCGGACGATCGCCGCCTATCAGGACAGGCCGGCCATTCAACTGACCGTGGCCATGGATTCCATGCCGTATGTGCACACCTTGCACGCCTTTCTCACGGCGCTGCTGGTGCTGGCGCTGAGCGCCGTGCTGCTGGTCGTGATCCTGGGCTATTGCATCGCGCGGGTGGGCCTGCGGCCTTTGCAGAAAATGTCGGCCGAGGCGCAGACGCTTGGCGCCAGAACGCTGTCCCAGCGGCTGCAAAACGAATCGCTGCCCGAAGAGCTGGACGATCTGGCCGTGGCGTTCAACGGTGCGCTGAGCCGGCTGGAAACCGCTTATAAGCAACTCGAGGCCTTCAACGCCGACGTCGCGCATGAACTGCGCACGCCGCTTACCAACCTGATCGGCGAGACGCAGGTGGTGCTGTCGCGCCGGCGCACGGCCGAGGAGTTCCAGGAAGTCCTGCAGTCCAACCTGGAGGAGTTCGAACGCCTGCGTTCCATCGTCAACGATATGCTGTTCCTTGCCCGGGCCGACCAGGGCGAAGCGGCGACGGGGCGGGTGCGCAGTTCGGTGGCCAAGGAGGTGAGCAAGACCATCGAATTCCTGGAGCCCATTCTGGACGAAACCCAGGAAAGCATCCAGATAGACGGCGATACCGTTGCCGAGGCGATGATCGAGAAGTCGCTGTTTCGCCGGGCGGTGGCCAATCTTTTGCAGAACGCCATCGAGCATTCCCGGCCAGGGGCGCAGATTCGGGTAGTCATCGAACAGCATCCGACGTCGGTGCGCATCGGCGTTTCCAATCCGGGCGAGCCGATAGAGGAAACCCATCTGCCGCGCCTCTTCGACCGCTTTTACCGCGTCGACGTGGCGCGCTACAACGGTCCGCGCCAGGGGCACGGCCTGGGCCTGGCCATTGTCAAGGCGGTTGCCGCCATGCACGGCGGCGATGTCTTCGCGTTTTGCTCCGGCGGGATGACGACGATAGGTTTCAGCGTGGCGTCGCCCGCCGAAGGCCTCGGCTAGGGCCTGTTGACGGGCCCTACTCGGCGGCCCGCCTGGGCTTGACGCATTGCGCGGCCCGGTTGGCCAGGCTCAGCGCGGTGTCCACATTCTTGTCGTAGGCCAGCGCCACGCCCATGCGGCGGTTGGTGAAGCTTTCGGGCTTGCCGAACAGCCGCAATTCGGTCTGGGGAACCCGCAAGGCTTCATCGACGCCGTCGAAAACGATGCCGCGCGCATCCACCCCGCCGTAGATGACGGCGCTGGCTCCGGGACTGCGCAGCGAGGTGTCCACCGGCAGGCCCAGGATGGCGCGGGCATGCAGCTCGAATTCGCTTTGCCACTGGCTGATCATGGTGACCATGCCGGTGTCGTGCGGACGCGGGCTGACCTCGCTGAACCAGACCTCGTCGCCCTTGATGAACAACTCCACGCCGAAGACGCCCAATCCGCCGAGATCGTCGGTGATGGCTTTGGCGACTTCACGGGCTTTTTGCAGGGCGGGCGCACTCATGGCCTGGGGCTGCCAGCTTTCGATGTAGTCGCCCGCGCGCTGCGTATGGCCGATGGGTTCGCAAAAATGCGTTTCGACCTGGCCGTCGGCGCCGCGGGCGCGCACGGTCAGCAGGGTGATTTCGT
>JBEBXF010000202.1:0-6466 GCA_040391725.1 Eoetvoesiella caeni
TCGACCAGGATCGTGCGGGTGTTCATGCAGATCTGGCCTTGGTGGAAGAATGCCGCGAAGATGGCCGTGTCCACGGAATAGTCGAGATCGGCGTTCTTCAGGACGATCATGGGGTTGTAGCCGCCCAGCTCCAGCGCGATGCGCTTGAGGTGCTTGCCCGCGCGGGCGGCCAGCAGTGAGCCCGTGGCCGACGAGCCCGTGAAGTTGTAGGCTCGGACCTTGCGGCTTTCGAACAGGAGGTCGGCGATGGGGCCCACGGCGCCGGGCGCATGGGTTACCACGTTGACGACTCCCGGCGGGAAGCCGGCCTCGGTCATGATTTCGCCCATCAGCAGCCCGGCGGACACGGGGGCTTCCTCCGAAGGTTTCAGCACCACGGTGTTGCCGCAGGCCAGCGGCGCGACGATGGTGCGGAAACCCAGGGCCAGGGCGCCGTTCCAGGGGGAGATGCCGGCGACGACCCCCAATGGCCTGCGCACGGCCATGGCGAACACGCCCGGGGTATCCGATTGCACGATTTCGCCGCCGGGCAGGTAGGGGTAGCCGGCGGCCTGGCGCAGCAATCCGCTGGCCCATTGGATCTGGAAGCGCGCAAACGGCGTAGCCGTGCCGGTTTCCTGGGCCATGATGAGCACCACTTCGTCGGCGCGGCGTTCGAGAATGTCGGCTGCCTTCAGGAACAGCGCTTGGCGGGCGCGGGCGCCCATGGCGGCCCAGGCGGGGAAGGCCTTGTCGGCCGCTTCGATGGCGCGCTGCGCATCGACGCCGCTGGAAGCGGGAATATGGGCGAAGACCTCTCCGTTGTAGGGGTTCAGGTCTTCGAAAGTGCCGCCGCCGTCCGCATCGACCCATTCTCCGGCGATGAGCTGGCGATACTGGTGTGGCTGCGAGGTGCGTGCTTGCGTCGCGAGTGCGTTGGTCATGATGTGTCTCCTTATTTGGCGAGGCGCCGCAGGCGCATCAGGCGCAAGGCGTTGCCAAAGTACAGTTTGTCGGAGTCCTCGGCGCTGAGGTTGAGGCTTTCGATGGAACGGATGCCTTCGCGGATGAACATCGGGCCGCCTTCGGGGTCGAAGGGGCAGTCCGAGGCGAAGACCACATGATCGGCGCCGAAGAAATCGAGGCCGCAGCGCAGCGCCGAGGCCGAGCCGCCCAGCACGGTGTCGCCGTAGAACATCTTGAAGTATTCGATGGGCGGCTTCGACAGGCGTTTCAGCACGTCGGCTTCGCTGCCGTCGGCGCTGCGGCTGCCGAGCTGCGCCCAGAGCGTTTCCGCCCGGCCCGAAAAATAAGGCAGCATGCCGCCGCAGTGGTGGGTGATGATGCGCAGGTTGGGCAGCTTTTCGAGCATGCCCGAGAACACCATACGGGACATGGCCACCGATGTTTCGAAAGGCCACCCCAGCACTTGCCAGACTTCGTACTTCGAGCGTTCTTCGCCCTTGTAGTCGGTGGTGGTGCCGGGCCGGAACGGATGCATCCAGACGGGCAGGTCGTGGCGTGTCGCCATGGCTTCGAAAACCGGGAAGAACTCGGGGTCGTCGAGCGGGCGGCCGTTTACGTTGGTGACGACCTGCACTCCGCGCGCGCCCAGCTCGTTGATGGCGCGATCCATTTCCAGCAGGGCGGCGGGGACGTTGTTCATGGGCAGCGCCGCGACGAAGGCGGGAAACTGGTCGGGCCAGCGTTGGCAGATTTCGGCCATGGCGTCATTGGCCACACGCGCGAATTCCGGAGATTGATCCGGGCCGCCGAGCATTTCGGGCGATGGCTGGCTCAGGGTCAGAACCTGCACGACATCGGGGAATTTCTCTACCATCATGGCCGCGCGCGCCTCCATGTCCCACAGCATGCGCAGGCTGACCATGCGTTTGACGATACCTGCGTCTTTGGAGTGCGCCTTGACCAGATCCAGGTACTGTGGCGGAAGTACGTGGTTGTAGATGTCTATTTTCTTTTGCATGACCAATTCTTTGTTTGGGCCTGGCGGCTTCGTATCGAATGGGCCGCGCCGGCGTAAGGGAGGGTGTGGTTCGGGATGGGTGTTTCGTCTCTGTTTGCTTTGGTTTTGCGCCGCCGATCCGGCCAGTTAAATGTAAACGAGGCAGGGGCGCGATGGAAGATGAAAAAAAAGCGCGATTGATGCCTGCAATGAATCAAGGCGGGCGAGGATTGCGCTTGCCAGGATGCGCCCCGGCCAAATGTTTACAGGCCTTCGGGACGATTGATGATGCTATTCAGGTATCGAACCGGTTTTATTGTGATCTTCCGGGCAATGCTTCAAACGCGTACAGTAGTCGGCACATGTTTGCATAATAAAAACGCATACATACAAAAGGAGACAAAACAATGTTGAATCGTTCCATTCGATACCTGCTTGCCGGGTCGGCCCTGCTTGCCGCCTCGGCGGTGTTCGCGCAAGAGCCGATAAAAATAGGCTTCTTGTCCACGTTTTCCGGGCCGGTCGCGGTTCCGGGGCACGAAATGTACCAGGGCTTCATGCTGGCCATATCCGAGCGCGATGGCAAGCTTGGCGGCGTGCCGGTCGACGTCATCAAGGAAGACGATCAGTTCAAGCCCGAGGTGGCAACCCAGGCGGTAACCAAACTGATCGAGCGCGATCATGTACCCATTATCGCCGGCATCGTCGGTTCCAATGTCATGATGGCGGTGGCCAAGCCCATTTCCGACAAAGGCGTATTCCTTATCAGCGCCAATTCCGGCCCCTCGCCGCTGGCGGGGTCGGGCTGCCTGCCCAACCTGTTCGTGGCTTCCTGGCAAAACGACAATATCTCGGAGGTCGTGGGCCAGTACGCCAACGACAAGGGGTACAAGAACGTGGTTCTCATGACCGCGAACTTCCAGGGCGGCAAGGACGTTCTGGGCGGATTCAAGCGGTTCTACAAAGGCAAGATACTCGACGAAATCTACACGCCGCTGAACCAGCTCGATTTTTCCACGGAGATGACGCAGATCGCGGCGGCCAAGCCCGATGCGGTATTCGCTTTCTACCCCGGGGCGATGGCCATCACGTTCGTGCGCCAGTATCAATTGGCCGGCTTGCTGAAGACCATTCCTTTGTTGTCCAGCGGCATTCTCGAAATTCCCACCTTGGCGGCCCTGAAGGATAGCGCCCTGGGTGCATTCGGCGGATCGTTCTGGGGACCGGACGCCAATAATCCCGTCAACAAGAAGTTCGTCGCGGATTTCGAAAGCAAGTACAACCATATCCCATCGACCTGGGCCGCCCAGGGCTACGACGCCGCGCTGCTGCTCGACTCGGCCATTGCCAAGGTCAAGGGCAATGTGGCGGACAAAGACGCGCTGCGGGCCGCGCTCAAGGCCGCCGACTTCAAGTCGGTTCGCGGGAAGTTCAAGTTCAACAACAATCACTTCCCCATTCAAGACATGTCCATGTACGAAGTCATCAAGGACGCCAAGGGCCGGTACACCGTCCGCACGGTGGCAACGCCTATGAAAGATCATCAGGACGCCTATCACAATATGTGCCCGATGAAGTAGGCGGGCAAAGGCATGGCCGGTCTTTTCCGGCCGCGCCTTTGCTGCGAAAGGCTGGACTTCGGCGGCCCGTTCAAGGCCGCCGTTTCATGACAGGCTGCACACCGCATAGCGGCGTGGGGGAGGGTTTTTTTGCCGCCGGGCCGCCCCAAGGCAAAAAGCGCCCCCTTGGGGGGCAGCAAGCCGCGTTAGCGGTGCAGCGTGGGGGCTTCCTTTTTGCCGCCGGGCCGTCCCAAGGCAAAAAGCGCCCCCTTGGGGGGGCAGCAAGCCGCGCAAGCGGCGCAGCGTGGGGGCTTTTTTATGGAGGATGTTTTGGTACAACGAATCAACGCGGCGGCCCTCGTCGGCCGTGTAGAGGGCGAATTCATGGCAAGGTTCCTGAAATGAACTCGTCGATAGTCTTTGCCCAGCTTTTGAATGGATTTCAATTCGGCATCCTGCTGTTTCTTTTGTCCGCCGGCCTGACCCTGGTGCTTGGCATCATGAATTTCGTCAACCTGGCCCACGGTTCGCTTTTCATGGCTGGAGCCTATTTTTCGGTCGCCGCCTACAACTGGACGGGATCGTTCTTTGGCGCTGTGCTGCTGGCCATCGTGGCGACCATGCTGCTGGGTTTCATCATGGAACGCCTGGTTCTGGCAAAGCTCTATGCGCGCGATCACCTGTACCAGGTGCTGGCGACGTTCGGGCTCATTCTTTTGCTCAACGAACTTGTGACGATGGTCTGGGGGCGGGCGGCCCTGTATGCCGAGCTGCCGTCGGCCCTGTCCGGCACGGTGAACCTTTTCGGCCTGCATTATTCGGCTTACCGGGCGAGCATCATCGTGGTGGGCCTGCTGATAGGGCTGGCGCTGTACTGGATGATCAACAAGACGCGCGTGGGGATGCTCATCCGCGCCGGCGCATCGGATGCGCCCATGGTGTCGGCGCTCGGCGTCAACATCAAGCTGGTCAACCTCCTGGTATTTTGCGCGGGCGCCGGGCTGGCCGGGATTTCTGGCCTGATGGCCGCGCCCATATTGTCGGTGCAATCGGGCATGGGCGATCCGGTGCTCATCCTCACGCTGGTCGTGATCGTTACGGGGGGCATAGGCTCCATTCGGGGCGCGTTCTATGGCGCGCTCATCGTCGGCATGGTCGAGACGCTTGGGCGCGCTTTCCTGCCCGTCCTGTTCCGGGCGATTCTCGACCCGGCGATGGCCCAGGTGGCGGGGCCCGCCGTCGCCTCGGTGTCCATTTATATTTTGATGATCATTGTGCTGGCCATGCGTCCGCAAGGACTATTCCCGGTAAGGCACGGCTAGTGTGCCTGGCCGATTCGAACGCATGAACCAATCAAACAGCACACCAGGACGTTTCAGATGAATACAACACAGAATCTTCAGGGCGCCTCGGCTGCAGCGCCCGTCTCGCAAGCGCGAAAGCCGGGCCGGCGCTGGCTGCGGGTGGCTGCGCCTTTGGCCATCGTCATTGTCCTGGCCCTGGTGCCGGTCGCAACGTACCTGACCGCCGAGCCTTTTTACATCACGCTGGTGTCGCGCATCATGATCGTCGCGCTGGCCGCGGTGGGATTGAACCTGGTGCTCGGCTACGGTGGAATGGTCAGCTTCGGGCACGCGCTTTATATCGGCATTGGAGCCTACGCGGTCGGCATCCTGTCGTCTTATGGCATTACCGATGGCTGGGTGCAGCTTGCGGTGGCTCTGGCGGCGGGTACGGCGGCGGCGACGGTCATCGGGCTGGTCTGCTCGCGAACCAGCGGCGTGGGGTACATCATGATCACGCTGGCCTTCGCCCAGATGTTCTACTCGCTGGCGATCAGCTTCAAGGCGTTCGGCGGCGAGGACGGCATGCCGCTGCCCAAGCGCAGCGACTTCGGCATCATCAACATCGATAACAACGTCGTGCTGTATTACGTCATTTTCGCCATACTTTTTCTCGTGGTGTTTTTCTTTCACAAGCTCATCCATGCCAGGTTCGGCATGGTGCTGCGAGGCAGCAAATCCAACAAGCGGCGCATGGGCGCCCTGGGGTTCCCGGTGTTGCGCTACCAGCTTACGGCCTACGTGATTTCGGCATTGGTATGCGTGGTCGCTGGGCTGCTGCTTGCCAATCTGGCACGTTTCGTGTCGCCTTCCTACATGCACTGGACTTTTTCCGGTGACCTGATCGTCATGGCGGTATTGGGAGGCATGGCCTCCCTGATGGGGCCGATCGTCGGCGCGGCGGCATGGCTGGTTCTGGAGGAACTGCTGTCGTCGCTGTCCCTGGATTTGCCCTGGGGCCTGGACGACTACATTCATACGCACTGGCTGGCGGTCATGGGGCTTTTTGTGATCGTCATCACCATTACGCTCAAGCACGGGCTGTACGGCGTGGTGCTTTCCGGAAAAGGGAGGGCGTCATGAACATACTTTCCGTCACCGGCCTCGTCAAACGCTTCGGCGGCCTGCTGGCGACCGATCACCTTGACCTTGAAGTCGAGGCGGGCCAGATCCACGCCGTCATCGGCCCCAACGGCGCGGGCAAGACCACACTGATGAACCAGCTTTCGGGCGACATCACGCCGACCGAGGGCCGCATCGTCTTCGAAGGCAAAGACATTACAGGGCAGCGTCCTTATCAGCGTGCTCTGGCCGGCATTGCGCGGTCGTTCCAGATCAGCTCCGTGTTCAACGAGTTCTCGGTCCTGGAAAATACCCTGATGGCCGTTCAGGCCCGCAGCCGGCACAGCTTCCGGTTCTGGAAGCCCGTGCTCCAGGACAAGCAGTTGGTCGAGCCGGCCCGCCAGGCGGTCGAGCGCGCCGGTCTGGGGCGGGAAATGCATACGCCGGTCGGGCAACTGGCGCATGGCGCGCGGCGCCAGCTCGAGATCGCCATGGCGCTGGCAATGCAGCCGAAGCTGTTGCTGCTGGACGAACCCATGGCGGGGATGAGCCAGCAAGAA
>JBEBXF010000203.1:0-6447 GCA_040391725.1 Eoetvoesiella caeni
TCGCTGCGCGACGCCCAGGCTGGGCAGGCGGTGATCACCGACGAGGCTTCCGCCATGGAGCTGGCCGGGCATCATCCCCGGCTGGTGGCCGGCTCGGCCCGGAATTTCAAGGTAACATGGCCCGAAGATTTTGAACTGATGGAAAAATGGCTATGAGCATTCCGTTTCGCGTGGGGCAGGGGTTTGACGTGCACGCGCTGGTTGAGGGTCGGCGGCTGGTTCTGGGCGGAGTCTCCATTCCCCACACCCACGGCCTGCTCGGGCACTCGGACGCCGATGCCCTGTTGCACGCGTTGATCGATGCGCTGCTGGGCGCCGCGGGCTTGGGCGACATAGGGCGGCATTTCCCCGATACCGATCCTGCCTACAAGGATGCCGACAGCCGCGAGTTGTTGCGGCATGCCTGTCGGAAGGTCATGGACGCAGGTTGGGCCGTGGGCAACATCGATGCCACGATACATGCCCAGGCACCCAAAATAGGCCCTTATGCCAAGGCCATGGTGGCCAATATCGCGTCCGATCTGGGGGTGGAAGAGAACCAGGTGAACATCAAGGCCAAGACCAATGAAGGCCTGGGGTATTTGGGCCGCAAGGAAGGGATAGCGGCCACGGTAGTGGCCCTGCTGGTCAAAGCGTAGCGCCGCCCAGCTTGCGGTTGCAGGCGCATAGCCCGTCGGTCTGCAGGCCGTCCAGGACGCGCAGGGTTTCTTCGGGGCTGCGCCCCACGTTGGCGGTATTGACCGAGACGTGCTGGATGACGTTGTCGGGATCCACCACGAAGGTGGCGCGCAGCGCAACCCCTTCGTTGCGGTCGCGGATGCCCAGTTGATCGATCAGCGAGCCGCTGGTGTCGGAAAACTGGTAGTGCGACAGCTTTTCGCGGTCGGGCTGCGCCCGCCGCCAGGCCAGCTTGACGTATTCATTGTCGGACGACCCGCCCATGAGCACGGCGTCGCGTTCTTCGAATTGCTCGGACAGTTCGTTGAAACCCACGATTTCGGTGGGGCACACGAAAGTGAAATCCTTGGGATAGAAATAGATGACCTTCCATTTTCCTGGGAAGGAGCTTTCGGTGATATCCTCGAACGCCGACACGCCTTTTTCCTCGTGCTGTGTGAACCCGGGCTTGACGCCGATGATCTTGAAGGGCTCGAGTTTGTCGCCTACCGTTTTCATATGAACTCCTGAATCGCGAATGGCATGTTCCGTTTGTGTGATTACATTATGCCATTGGATCCAGGCCGCCGTGGCGGCGCCTCAGCCTTTGCTGCGGGGGAGTTCTATGCGGGCGACGAGGCCGCCGGAGGGGCGTGAAAGCAGCTTCAACTGCCCGCCGACCTGGCCCAGCAGGCGCTCGACAATGGCCAGGCCCAGGCCTGCTCCGCTTACGCCGGTGCGGGCGGATTCCCCGCGCGAGAACGGCCGCAGCAGGCGCTCGATGTCCGATTCGGCGATGCCGGCCCCCTGGTCCGTGACTTCGATGGCAACGATATTGCCTTCAAGGCGGGCCGACAGATTGATGTAGACGCTGTCGTCGGTGGGCGAGCAGCCGTAGCGGCGGGCGTTTTCGATGAGGTTGCTGACCACGCGCTTGAGATCGTGCGCCGTGATGCGCGCATACAGATTGGGCGCCAGAGCCGCGGTAAGGTGGCCGCCCAGCGATTCGGTATGCGAACGCTCGCGCTCGAAAAGATCGTGCAGAACCCGGGATACATTGATTCCCTGGTCAGGCACCACGCCGGCCGGGCGGGCGTATTCCATGAGCTGGCCGATGCTGTGGTTGATTTGGCCCAGATCGTCGTCGATGGCCTGGCGGGCTTCGTCGCTGATGGAGCTCATTTCGATTTCCAGGCGCATGCGGGCCAGCGGGGTGCGCAGGTCATGGGATATGCCGGCCAGCATGATTTCCCGGTCGGCCTCGGTCTGCCGCAGGTCGCGCGCCATCCGGTTGAAGGCGATGTTCATGTCGCGTATTTCCAGCGGGCCTTTTTCGGGCAGCGGCGAAGGGTTTTCGCCGCGGGCGAGCTGCTGCGCCACCTTGGCCAGCTGGGCCAGGGGGCGGTTGACGAAACGTACGCTGATCGCCGAGCCGATGAGGGCCAGGAGCAGGGCGGTGGCGCCCCAACTGAACCATTCGATGCCCGCGGTCAGCCCCAGTTGCTCGCGGTCGAAGACCAGCCAATAGTGATCCCGATTGATGTCGAAACTGACCCAGATGCCCGGCGTGTGGTTGACCGCCCACATGACCTGGGTGTTGGCGCCCTGGCGCTTCTTGATTTCGGCCGCGACGTGGTTCCAGTAATTGGAGTTGGGCAGCGGCTCGAGAGTGTCGGTGGGCTCGCGCGGCTGAACCCTCAGGCTTTCCTTGGTGGCCAGATCGAGCATGAGGGCGGGGCGCACACTGGTGGGCGCGTAGATGAGCGCCGACCGCGTGATGCTGACCGAGGTCGTGACCCGCTGTGCCATCTGTATGGCGCGCGGCCCTTCTTCCATGCTGAAGAAGACTTGCAGCCATGCCCCCAGGCTGACCAGCATGAGCGCGGCCAGCAACAGGAAGGAACGGCTGAAAAGCCCTAGCTTGAGCCGGGCGGTTATCCGGCTGAAGTGCTGCAGAAGAAGCGACATTTAAACTTGCCGGAGCGTGACTTCCAGGAAAGTGTTATCGGCCGCCGTCGGGGACGAAGACATATCCCAGCCCCCATACGGTTTGAATGAATACGGGTTTCGAGGGATTGGGCTCGATGAGCTTGCGCAGCCGGGAGATCTGTACGTCCAGGCTACGGTCGAAAGCTTCGTATTCGCGCCCTCTGGCCAGTTCCATGAGCTTGTCGCGGGACAGGGGGATTTTGGGATGGCGCGCAAATACCTTGAGCACGGAGAATTCGCCCGTGGTGATGGGAACCTGTTCGTCGTTGCGGGTAAGCGTGCGGGTGGACAGGTTGAGCACGTAGGGGCCGAATTCGATGGATTCGTTTTCCTGGCTGGGGGCGCCGGGGTGTTCTTCGGTGCCGCGCCGGCGCAGGATGGCGTTGACCCGGGCGAGAAGCTCGCGAGGGTTGAACGGCTTGGACAGGTAGTCGTCCGCGCCCATTTCGAGACCGACGATGCGATCGATTTCCTCGGCCTTGGCGGTAAGCATGATGATGGGCGTATTGTCGTGCCCGCCGCGCAGGCGCCGACAGATGGACAGGCCGTCTTCGCCGGGCAGCATCAGGTCGAGCACCAGCAGGTCGAAGTGTTCACGCTGCCAGATTTTGCCCATTTCTTTCGCGTCTTCGGCGACGAAGACATTGAACCCTTGCTCCGACAAGTAGCGGCGCAGCAGGTCGCGCAGCCTGGGATCGTCGTCGACGACAAGGATTTTGCGTGTCAGGGATTGGTTTTGTGTGTTCATGGCTGAAAATGTAACAGGGACAAGAAGCCCCGTGAAGGGGCGGGTAGCAAGATATTACATATTAAGCGTTTGGTAGAATGCCTATTACAGATGTCAATCTATGCAAACGCCTGTTCATCCAACCCGACTACCTACCTGCCTAGCTTATCATTACAGTTGTAAATTCGATAGAAATTTTTACCAATTCCGCCAAACAGCCGATAACGACTCGTCAAAACCCCACTATTTTGCGTTAGGGCGCCGGTGGGCAAATGGCCGGCCTGGGTGGTTGAAAAGGGCCCGCGAACCCCTTCCGGATGCCCTGTGCAATGCACCAGATGTAAAAGTGTATCTGTGATTTTTGCAATTCGGGTGTCGAAAAAGCCGCGCAATACGGCCGTGGATTCCTCCTGTTTCGGCCCGTATTTTCTTTTTTGAAGCGATTTTTCCCGCGTCGGCGAGTTTTTATTGTTCCTTGCTTAAAATGTCGTCCATGGATCTACATATTCTCGCGCTAGAAACTTCATCGAGCCTGTGCGGCGTTGCCCTGCTTTCAGCTTGCGAAGGGCAGTTGCAGGTGCGTTCCATGGGGCACGATGCCACCGGGGAACACGCCGAGCGTCTGCTTCCCATGGTGGATACCCTGCTGGAAGAGGCGGGCATTGGCCGCGCCCGGTTGAACGCTATTGCATTCGGACAGGGGCCGGGAGGGTTTACGGGCTTGCGGGTGGCCTGCGGTGTGGCGCAAGGCACTGCCTATGCGTTGAATCTACCGGTCATTCCAGTTCCGTCCCTGCTGGCCGTGGCCGAGCAGGATCAGCCTGGCGACGCGGTGCGCATCGTGTTGCAGGATGCACGCATGAACGAACTCTATGCCGCGGCCTACCGTCCGGGGCAGCCGGGCGATCCGGCCTGGCAGGTGGTGCGCGAGGCGGTGCTGCTCAATGTGCATGACGCGGCCGCCTGGCTGGGGCAATTGACGCGGGAATTGCACCATGGGCCGGCAACGGCCTCGCCGTCGGTGGATGCCGGCGGCTTTTCAGGCTCCATCCGCCTGTTGGGGGATGCCCTTGCCGCGTATCCCGTGCTGGCTGCCCTGGGCGATGCCGCCGCACCCCGGAGCGTACGCTGGGGCGGCGTCCAGCGGGCTACGGCCGAAGGGGTCGTCCGCCTGGCGTATCAGGCCTGGCTGCGGAGCGAGACCATTCCGCCCGCCCAGGCGGCGCCGCTGTATGTGCGCGATAAAGTGGCTTATACGATGGCGGAACGCGAGAGCGGCCTGGGCGGCAACCCCAAGGCCCAGGCGCCCATCGTTATCGAGCCCATGCGGGCCGACGATTTGCAGGCTTCGGCGGCCATCGAGGCCAGTGTGCAGGCCTTTCCCTGGACTCTGGGCAATTTCCGCGATGCGCTGGAAGCGGGGTATGGCGCATGGGTGGCCCGGCAGGGCGGGCGCGTAGTGGGATTCAGCCTGGTGCTGTTCGCCCCGGATATCGCGCATTTATTGCTGATCGCGGTCAGCCCGGATGCCCAGCGCAAGGGGGTCGGCTACGCCCTGTTGCGCCATTGCGAGCAGGAAACCTTGAGGCGGGATCTGCCAGCGCTGATGCTTGAAGTGCGGCCCTCCAACGAGCAGGCCGTGGCTTTCTACCGCAACCGGGGCTTTGTGCATACGGGTACGCGCAAGGGCTATTACCCCACCGGCAAGGGCGAGCGTGAAGATGCCTGGGTCATGGAGCGATCCCTGAAGCCGACCGGGGAGCTGGTGTCATGAATACCGGCGGCCATCCCGTGGTGCAACTGACTCCCGTCCAGCTTGCCTGGCTGCGGGAAATCGGCATGGACAGGCGTCAGTTGCAGCCTTATGCGCCACGCACCGCGGAGGTTGCCGCCGCGCCCGCCGTGGCGGAAGCGCCGCGAGCGCACCAGGCGCCCGATGGAGAGCTGCGCCCTGTCGCCGAGCTTTTGACGGGGCAGGCCGCTATGGCGGGCGCGGCAAAACCCGATCCCGCCGATAGAGCCGAGCCTGCCTGCCGGCCCGCCGCGGTGCCGGCGGCGCCCAAACCCGCCAAAGCGCCCATGGGCGCGGATGCCGCCGGGCCTTTGCCGCTCGACTGGCAGGCGCTCCAGGATCATGTGGCGGCCTGCCAGGCGTGTTCGCTGCATGCCGGCCGCAGCCAGACGGTGTTTGGCTCGGGCGCCACCGAATCGGTGGACTGGATGGTTATCGGCGAGGCCCCGGGCGATCGCGATGACCGCCTGGGCCAGCCGTTCCAGGGCAAGGCGGGCGAGTTGCTGGGCGCCATGCTCAGGGCGGCGGGTGTGGGGCCTGAAACCCCGGTGTTCTATACCAATCTCATCAAGTGCCGCCCGCGCGGCAATCGCACGCCAAGGCCCGAGGAAATCGCCGCCTGCCGGCCTTATCTGCAAAGGCAGATCGCCATGCTCAAGCCGCGGCGCATCCTGGCTTTGGGATGGCTGGCGGCCCAGGCGCTGCTGAACGAAGCTTCCGACCTGGAGCAATTGCGCGGCCAGGTGCATTGGCTGCAGGCTGAGGACGGTCGGCGGATTCCGGTGGTGGCCACGTATCATCCGGCGTCGCTGCTGTCGCGGGCGCGGCACAAGGCCAATGCCTGGCGCGATCTGAATCTGGCCCGCTCAGTGTAGAGCGTGCCCGTGGCCGTGCTGGCCTATCTGCTGCAGCAGCGACGGGTCGGCCTTGATGTTGCGGTGGCTCCAGCGCATGAACAGCAGCATCAGCAGGGCGACCAGCAGGCCGAAGAAGACGATGATGGTGTTGATGGGAATACTGAACCAGAGCATCAGGCTGTACAGCGCCAGCATGAGCAGGATGTTCAATTGCTCGTTGAAGTTCTGCACGGCGATGGAGTGCCCGGCCGAAAGCAGGACATGGCCGCGATGCTGCAGCAGGGCGTTCATGGGTACGACGAAAAACCCCGATAGCGCGCCCACCAGAAGCAGGACGCCGTATACCGCCCAGGGCGCGTAAACATAGGGCATGAGCAGCACCGTAAAGCCCATGACCACCCCCAGGGGAAGCACCGCCAGGGCTT
>JBEBXF010000204.1:0-6434 GCA_040391725.1 Eoetvoesiella caeni
GAGTATTTGACTCAGAGTCAGGCGGACCAGAAGCGCGATCCGCCGGCGGCAATTTCTTCCCTCGGTCTCGAGCACCGGGGTTTCTCGGGATATCTGATGAGCGAACCAAATTTTTCAACCGCCGGCCCTGGCATCCACTTGTTTCATGGCCTTGCCTCCACCTGTTCGAAAAAAGTGCGCCTGTGCTTGTATGAAAAGGGCATCCCCTTCGAAAGCCACATGCTGGATCTGCAGAAGTTCGAACAGCATCGGCCTGAGTACCTTGCGATCAATCCGAACGGCGTGGTGCCCGCGCTATGGCACGAGGGGCGGCCCGTTGTCGAATCCTCCATCATCATCGAATACCTCGACGACTATTTTCCGCAAAACCCGCTGAAGCCGCAGGATCCCTACGAACGTTACCAGATGCGCCTGTGGATCAAGTATTCGGACGAGGTCGCCTACAAGGCGGTTTACGCCCCGACCTGGCAAAAGCTCCGAGGCCGCGCATCGGAAGGCCTCGATTCGGAGAAGTTGAGGGAAACGCTCTCGCGGATACCCACGAAAGAGCGGCGCGACCGCTGGGAGAAGATGGCCCACGGCGGCTTCACCGAGGATGAGTTGCGCGACGCGGTCGACAAGATGCAAAGTTGTTTGAATCAGGTCGAGTCGAACCTGGCCGAGCGCACGTGGCTCGGTGGAAGCACATATTCCCTGGCAGACATCGCGATCGTGCCGTTCATCGACCGCATCATGAATTTGCGGCCGGATTTCATGCCGGACGGTACGTATCCGCGCTTGAAAGAGTGGTACGGGCGTATGCGTGAGCGGCCCGCTTTCCAGAAGGCGTTTCAGTTCAAGGACGATCCCAGGGCGGCCGAACTGCCCAACCTTTGACCACACGCCAAAGTCTTGTCGATGGAAAGAGCGGCCTGGGGCCTGTTGACACGTGTCAACAGGCCCTGGCAACATCAATATGCGTTAAGCTTGTTTGCATCCTAAGTGGAAAATAAACCGTTCATACGCGGTTATCGCATCGCGCGCTGTTTTCATTACCAGGAGACCACTATGGCCGACGCACCCACCACCGAATTCTGGAAAGACATCCCCGCCATTTCCGATGTGTTCAAGCCGGACGCCCTGCCCGAAGCTTATATCGCCAACGCCCCCACCGACGACGAACGCTATTACGTGCCTTTTTCCGACACGGTATCGTCCCGCCCTTTGTGGATTTCGCCCACCCAGAACAAATGGGCCGACATCCTCATGGCCAAGTCCGCCGGACTGGTCAATCGCCACTACCACCCGCACGAAGTTTTCGCCTACACCATCTCGGGCAAGTGGGGCTACCTGGAGCATGACTGGACCGCCACCGCCGGCGATTTCGTTTATGAAACCCCGGGCGAAGGCCATACGCTGGTCGCCTACGAGCACAAAGACCCCATGAAGACCTTCTTCATCGTCAAGGGCCCGCTGATCTGGCTGGACGACAAGGGCGAGGCCGCCGGTTATTTCGATGTACACGACTACATCAAGATGTGCCGCGACCATTACGAAAAAGTCGGCATCGGCGCCGATTACATCGATACGCTGTTCCGATAGAGCCGCCGCGAAAGCCGGGATTCATTGCCGTGAAATGAACAAACCCTCGGTGTTACGCGAGGGTTTGTCAGCAGCCTGAGCAAGCAAGGCTTGCGGGCCTTGCTTTTTAACGGCCTGCCGCATGGCGGCACAGTGCAGGGTCTTATTTACCCCTTACGCTGCTTTGCGCAGATGCCCCAACTGGTTGTGCGGGTCGATGACGAATTTCTTGGGCGCGCCAAGGTCGAACTCGTGGTAGCCGCGCGGGGCATCGTCCAGCGTGATGACTTGCACGCCGACGACTTCGGCGATGTTGATGCGATCCCACAGAATGGCCTGCATGAGCGCGCGGTTGTACTTCATGACGGGCGTCTGGCCGGTGAAGAAGCTGTGCGATTTTGCCCAGCCCAGGCCGAAGCGCACGCTGAGCGAGCCGGTTTGCGCGGCCTTGTCGTGGGCGCCCGGATCTTCGGTGACATACAGGCCCGGAATGCCGATCTTGCCGGCGGCGCGGGTGATGTTCATGAGCGAGTTCAGCACGGTGGCGGGCGCTTCGGTTTGCGAGCCGCTATGGCCGTGGCCGCGCGCTTCGAAACCGACGGCGTCGATGGCGCAGTCGACTTCGGGAGTGCCCAGGATGGCGGCGATCTGATCGCCCAGCGGGGTGTCGAGCGAGACGTCGACGACTTCGAAACCGACCTTTTTGGCATGCGCCAGGCGGTCGGCGTTGAGGTCGCCCACGATGACCACGGCCGCGCCGAGCAGGCGGGCGGAAGCCGCCGCCGCCAGGCCCACGGGGCCCGCGCCGGCCACGTAAACCGTGCTGCCTGGGCCTACGCCGGCCGTGACGGCGCCGTGAAAGCCCGTGGGCAGGATGTCGGACAGGCAGGTGAGGTCGCGGATTTTCGAGATGGCCTGGTCTTTGTCAGGGAACTTGAGCAGGTTGAAATCGGCGTAGGGCACCATGACGTATTCGGCCTGGCCGCCGATCCAGCCGCCCATGTCGACGTAGCCGTAGGCGCCGCCGGCGCGCGAAGGATTGACGCTGAGGCAGACGCCGGTGTCTTGTTCTTTGCAGGTGCGGCAGCGGCCGCAGGCCACGTTGAAGGGCACCGAGACCAGGTCGCCTTTTTTCATGTTTTCGACATCGCGGCCGACTTCAAGGACTTCGCCGGTGATTTCGTGGCCCAGGATGAGGCCGGCGGGAGCGGTTGTGCGTCCGCGCACCATGTGCTGATCCGAGCCGCAGATGTTGGTGGATAGAACCTTGAGGATCACACCATGGCCGGCGGTTTTGCCGGCAGGGGTGACCAGTTCGGGGAAGGGAATGGATTGAACCTCGACCTTGCCGGGTCCAACGTAAGCCACGCCTCGGTTTGACGCCATTTGCATGCTCCTTTGGGTTTCGTAACTACAGGCTTCGATGCCGTTGGGACTGTCTTGTACAGTCCACTGAATGTTACTGGTTGGCGGGAAAAAATCAATAGTTGTTTACGCGGTATGGTTACTCTTTGTACGGCAGCGGCAGCCTATGGCGCAAGGATATCGGTTTGCGTCAGGTCGGGATCGCCGCGCCAGGGCGGTTCGATGGTGATGCTGCCTTGCGCCATGCGCGACACGCAGGTGCATATTTTGCCGCCTTGGACATGTTGTTCGTGGGTGAAGAAGACATCGCGGTGATCCGCCGTGCCGTCGGTTTCCAGCACATCGACGGCGCACAGCCCGCATTCGCCGCGGCGGCAGTTGGACACCATGGCGACGCCTGCTTCGGTCAGCGCATCGAGCATGGATTGCTCCGCCGGCACCTGGATCTCCAGGCCAAGCCGCGGCAAACGAACGGTGAAGTCCGCCGCGGGGTAGCGGCCGCTGGAGCCGAAGGTTTCGTAGCGCAGCCGGGAGCCCGCGCGTCCGGTTGCGAACCAGTGCGCGCGCACGGCTTCCATGAGGCCCATGGGGCCGCAAAGGTAGAGCTGGGCGGTGTCGGCCAGCGCGGCGATTTCGCCTGGAATGTCGATGTGCTGGTTCCGGGCGGAAACAAAAACGCGCAGCCGCTCGCCCAGCAATTCCTGCAGTTCGTCCAGATAGGCAAGTTCGGCTTCGGTGCGCGCGGCGTAGGCCATGTGCACGCCGGCGCCGCTGCCGACCAGCGCGCGGGCCACGCTTAGCAGGGGCGTAATGCCTATGCCGCCCGCAATCAGCAGATAGTGGCTGGAGCCGTAGACGGGCGCCAGGTCGGACGCCGGCGCGGTGGCCTTGAGGCGCGCGCCTTGCGCCAGCGACCACATATAGCGCGAACCGCCGCGGCTGTCCGGCACGTGCTTGACGGCGATGGTCGCGTTGGGGCCTTCACAGCGCACGACGGAATACGAGCGCGAGTCGGCGTGCACGGCTTGCGCATAGTGCAATTGGAATTCCCGCACCGTGGGCGTGAGGTTGCGAACGGCCAGCACGGTGGTGTCGAGCCAGGTGTCATGGGTGCTCATGCGCCGACAGCCTCCTGCCGGGGAACGACGGTCGCGCGCGGCGCGCCGGACAGCTCTTTGTCCACCATGCCGTCGATGAGGCGCCTGGCCCACAGCGACCCCGCGTCGATGTTCAGGTTGTAGAACTCGCGCCCTGGATTGGCGTCCATGGCGCGCTGTTGGGCTTCGATGATGGTTTCGTCCTCGAGCAGAATGCCGCGGGCCGCCTGCAGGACTTCGCGCGTGACGCGCTGTTCGCGCACCCGGTAGTTGCGCAGGTGGCACCAGAAGTAATAGCTGGTTTTTTCGGTGGACGGCGTGGGGATGTGGATGACCCACATGCCCACGCCCTGGCTGCGGTCGCCCTGGGGGGCGCCGCTGCCGGCCGGGGCGACGCCGACATCCAGCAGTATGGTTGCCGGAGCCTTGAAATGGATGATCTGCCAGCGGTCGACCGGGCCGGGCTTGCCGAGCTGGGCGCCCCAGAAGGCGGGGGCTTCCTCGCCCAGCACCCAGCGGCGCACCGTGGCCGTGGTTTCGCCGTGCACGGCGTCGAAGGGGGCTTCGGCCAGCGCCTCGTTGCCGATGCTGGAGCCATGCACATAGGTCTCATGGGTAAGATCCATGAGGTTGTCGAGGATGAGCCGGTAGTCGGCCTTGACTTCGACCATGCTGCCGTCGCCGGCCCAGGCGGCGTCGTCCATCCAGGGCAGGTTGGGCACCTTGGCGGGGTCGGCCAGGGCCGGGTCGCCTGGCCAGACCCACACGAAGCGGTGGCGCTCTACGATGGGGAAGGCGCGCACACAGGCCGACGGGTTGATGGTTTCCTGGCTGGGCATGTGGGTGCAGCGGCCGTCGGGGTTGAAGTGCATGCCGTGGTAGCCGCAGCGCACGTCGTCGCCCACCAGGGTGCCGAGCGACAGCGGCACCAGGCGATGCCAGCAGGCATCGGCCAGCGCTACGGCCTTGCCGTCCTGCTTGCGGTACAGCACCATTTGCTGGCCGCAGATGCTGCGGGCCAGCAGCGTGCGGCCGACTTCGGCATCCCAGGCGGCTACATACCAGGCGTTCAAGGGAAAGGTGGGACGCGGCGTCGACGTCATGCTTGTCTCCAGCGGGATTGTTGTTGGGTTTCGGCGGCCGGGCGCTGCCTGGCCGCCGGAGTTGCTGCGCTATTCGGGCCCATGTCCAGGCATTAGCGCGATTCGGGCACGCGGCGTGTCTGCATGAATGCTTCGAAGCTTTCGCCGCGCATCATGGCGTAGACCTCGAGATTGGTCTTGCGCGCCACGCGGGCGAATTTTTCCAGCACGAAGAAGTTGGCGCCGTATTGCACCAGGCCCAGCCAGTCCTGCTGGCGCAGGAGTTCTTTTTCGGTGTCGTTCAGCCCGGCCTCCTGCATGACGGCCTCGGGGTCGGCCAGATAGCGTTCGCGCCATTCCTTGCCTATCATTTTCCAGAGGAAGCGGTTGAGCTTGAGCGTTTTGTTGCTGATGCGGATGTCGAAGGCATAGGTGCCGCCCAGTTGTTCGATGCCTTGCAGTTGCGGATTCATGGCTTGCTTCCTTATGCGGGCACGCTGGCCGTGTTGGACTGGGCTGCCTGTTGCGCAGGCTCTTCGCCTTCTTCGAAGAGAACGACGGTCATGGCCGTGGTGGTGGCCAGGTAGTAGTTCTGGTGCAGCTTGCGGATTTTCTCGGGCATGGCGCCGCGCATGGCCAGCCACATGATCTGCTCGACGCTTTCGGCGCCGCCCAGGCGCACGAAGTCGGCGTGGGTCAGCTTGGTGAGCTTTTCGGGCTCGAACTGCAGCTGGCGCAGGAATTCGAGATCCCATTCCTCGTTGTTGAAGCCGGTGCGCTCGCCGTGGATCTGGTGCGACAGGCCGCCCGTGCCGACGATGACGACCTTGAGGTCTTCGGGGTAGGACTCGACCGCGCGGCGGATGGCCTGGCCCAGCTTGTAGCAGCGGCGGGCCGTGGGCAGCGGGTACTGCAGCACATTGACGGCGATGGGCACGATAGCGCCGGGCCAGTCCGGCTCGTGCGGCCAGAGCAGCGGCAGGGGCGAGGCGCAGCCGTGATCGATGGGCTTTTCCTGGAAGATGGTGAGGTCGAATTCGTCGTTGACCAGCGATTCGGCGATATGGCATTGCAGGTCGACATTGCCCTTGATGGCCGGCAGGTTACGCAGCCCCGCGCCCTCGTCGGCTACGGGAAAGCGCTCGCCGACGCCGAGCGCGAACGTGGGGTACATGTCGAAGAAAAAGGTGGTGGCGTGGTCGTTGTAGATGAAGACCAGCGCATCGGGTTTTTTCTCGGCCAGCCAGGCGGCCACGGGTTTGTAGCCTTCGAACAGCGGCGCCCAGGCCGGGTCGTTCTGGCGGCCCTTGTCGTAGGCGACGCCGATGGT
>JBEBXF010000205.1:0-6414 GCA_040391725.1 Eoetvoesiella caeni
GAACATGGCGCTGCACTGGCATTCCGAACCGCATCGGGTGCTCGGCGAATGGCGGCGCCTGCTCAAAACCGGCGCCCTGGTAATGTTTTCTTGCCTGGGGCCGGGGTCGCTCAAGGAAGTGCGGCTGGCGCTGGAACAGGCCGGGCTGCAAACCGCGACGCCCAGCTTCGTCGACATGCACGACTTTGGCGACCTGCTCATCGAACGAGGATTCGCCGATCCGGTCATGGATCAGGAAATCATTACTCTTACCTACCGCACCCCGGAAAAACTGTTGAGCGACTTGCGGCTTCTGGGCGGCAATCCGGCCACGAACCGCAAGCGCGGCCTGGCCGGCCGCGCATGGCGGCAGCGCCTGCTGGGCGCACTGGAAAAACAGCGGCATATGGACGGCACCATACACCTGAGCCTCGAAATCGCCTATGGCCATGCCTGGCGTGCCGCCTCGGTGCGCAACGCCCCCGGCGAAACCCGCATCTCGGTGGATTCCATCGTGCGCAATCGCCGGCCGGCCGAATAAACGCGGCCACCCGCCTGCCGGGCAAGCCGGCCGCCGCGAATCAATGACGAGGGACTGACGGCACAGGTGCAAGACGCCTGCATCAGGAGCCTGCGCTCCTGATGCCCGACATGTGCAGGGTATTAGCTGTGCTGTTTTTTACGCGAAGCGTCGATGCCCAGTTGCTTGAGCTTGCGATAAAGATGGGTGCGCTCCAGGCCGGTTTTTTCCGACACGCGCGTCATGCTGTGATTTTCGCGGCCCAGATGGTATTCGAAATAAATACGTTCGAATTCGTCGCGCGCATCGCGCAAGGGCTGATCGAGCGCAATGCCGCCAAGCAGGGAGTTGTTGGGTTCGGGCACCGCGGGAGCCGCGGCTACTGCCGCCGCCGGCGCCGCGACGGGAACGGTAGTGAGCGGCTGGCCATGTTCGGGATGGCGTTCGGGCGAGCGCGCCGCCGTGGAAGGAACCACCGGGCGAGCCAGGCCCGCCGCAATCGTCTTGAGCAGCTTTTGCAAGGTAATGGGCTTTTCAAGGAAGTCGACCGCGCCGATACGCGTGGCCTCGACCGCGGTATCGACCGTGGCATGCCCGCTCATCATGATGACGGGCATGTCGAGCAGGCCCTGCGACCCCCACTCCTTGAGCAGGCTGACTCCGTCGGTATCGGGCATCCATATGTCGAGCAGGACGAGGTCGGGCCTGGCACGCAGCCGCGCGGCGCGGGCTTGCGCCGCGTTTTCCGCGAGCTCCACCGTGTGGCCTTCGTCGTAAAGAATTTCAGACAAAAGCTCGCGAATGCCTATCTCATCATCAACAACCAGGATTCTGGCCATAAAGCATCACCTATGTTTTTCCCGCATTATCGTTCCCTTGAGGCTGCGCGTCCAGCGAGGGAGTCGTACCGGCAAGACGTGTGAGGAGTATCGAGATGCGCGCCCCTCCTTCCTTGCCATTTGCAATATCGATTCGGCCACCGTGCTCCTCGATAATTTTTTTAATGATTGCCAGACCCAGGCCCGTGCCGGTCGCCTTGGTCGTGACATAAGGCTCGAACACGCGCGACATGACCTGGGACTCGAAGCCCGGACCATTGTCCGAGACAGTCAGGCGCACCGCGTGCGATCCATTTTCATCTTCGATGCTGGAGTTGGTAAGTTTAGTCTTTACATAAATTCTTGCATCGTCCAGCGCCTGATTTTGCGTTGCCGCATCACGCGCATTGGCCAGCAGATTATGAATGACCTGCCGCAACTGCGTGGGGTCGCCTTCGATCTGCGGCAGCCCGGCATCGAGACTTACTTCTATTTTGACACTATGTTGGTCATCGCGCACGGTGCCCTCGACGGGATCCCAGCCATACAGCGTCAGGACATCGGCGATAAGCGTATTGATGTCGACGGCCTGCATCTGCGCCGGCGGCGTGCGCGCGTACTCGCGGAAGTCGTCCACCATGTGCTTGAGCGACGCCACCTGGTTCACGATGGTGTTGGTCGAACGCTTGAGCATGGCCGCATCCGCCTCGTTCAGCCTGTCGGCAAGCTTCATGGCCAGACGCTCGGCCGACAATTGTATGGGCGTGAGCGGGTTCTTGATTTCATGAGCCAGGCGGCGCGCCACCTCGCCCCAGGCCACCGTGCGGCTGGCCGAGATGACTTCGCTGATGTCGTCGAACACCACCAGGTAGCCATTGCCCCGGCCATCCACGCTAAGGTGAGTGCCGCGCGCCAGCAAGGTAACCGTATTTTTCTTGGTTTCGTTGTCGGTGGCCGCCTCGACCTCCAGCTCGAACTGCTGCTGCCAATAAGGCCGCTCGGATCCCACGGCGGCATGGGCGGCGAAAGCGTGGCGTATGAGCTGGGCCAGCTTGAAGGCGCTATCCACGGTTTCAAGCGGCCGCCCTTTTACCGAGCGCAGGTCGGCGCGCAAAATGGACTGCGCCCCCTGATTGAACATGTTCACCCGGAAGCCTTCGTCGAACACCAGAACGCCCGAGGACAGATTGCTGAGCACAGACTCCAGATACACATTGGAACGCTCGAGCTGCAGGCGGTTGTTCTCGACCATGTGGCGGGCTTCGTCGAGCTGGCGCGTCATGGCATTGAACGAACGCGTAAGCTGGCCTACCTCGTCGCGCTCGGGCGGCTCGGGCAAAGGCCGGTAATCGCCCACCCCCACCGCCTGGGTTCCCGCCGCCAAGGTCAGCAGGGGGCGCACCAGGCGGCGCGACAGCGCCAAAGCCACGACAATGGCGGCGAATACCGCCAGGATCAACGCCAGGGTAAGCGTTATGCCATACAGCTTGCGCAACCCCTGGCGCGACAAGGCCAGTTCCTGGTAGTCGCGAAACCCCTGCTGCACCTGATTGGCGTTGCGCGCGATCTGCTCGGGCACGGGCTCGACGACCTGCAGCCAGCGCGTATCGGGCGACACGCCCAGCGCCGACGAAGTGCGGTCAAGAATATTGATGGGCACGACCACGCGCAGATGCAGCCCGGTTGTCGCCGGCGGCTCGCTGGCGCGCTTCTTGCCGCCGCCCACATCGGCCTCGTCGGTTTCCGCCGCCGAATAGGCCCGCGAAACGCGCAATTGATTCAACACATGGGGCGGCGGCACGTCGGGAATCAACTGGCTGTAGCTGGCAGTGGAAAAGGCGATGAGGCGGCCATTGCCGCTGAACACCATGGCTTCGGCCACGCCGCTGGATTCGCGCAGGCGGGTGATGGCCACCGCCATGTCGGCATCGCTGGTGTTGGCCAGCTTGCCGGAGATATCGCGCGCTCGCGCGTTCAGGTCGTTCAACTGGTTGTCCAGCGCCGCCCGCCCCAGATTGAGCCCGGCCTCCAGCGCGGTATCGACCCGCACGTTGAACCATGACTCGATGGAGCGCGACATGAACTGCACCGACAAGACATAGATAAGCGCGCCCGGCAGCACGCCGATAAGGGCGAACGACAAGGCGAAGCGCGCCGTCAGCCGCGCGCCGAACTGGCGCCGCCGCAACTGGCGAACCAGGCGGGCGGCCAGCACCACCACCCAGAAGATCAGCGTAATGGCGAAGACGCCGTTCAACAGCAGCAGGACGTCGTACTGCTGCGCATAGCGCGAAGCGTTTCCGGTGGACCACACCAGCAGGGCCAGCAGCGCCAGGGCGCTGATGACCGCAGCGCCCAGCGCAATGCGCAGCCCCCATCTCAGGATGGATCGCGAGTGCCGTTGGAGATTGAAAATGAGAAATCTTTCCATGGTGTAGCCAGGGACCAGGCCTTGCTGTTATAGGCATCGATCTGGAAGGGCCGCGGCAAGCGCGAAGTATCCAGCCGTACGCGAATACGGCCGTCGTATTGCTCCCCGGCGTCCAGGTCGGCCACGTCGGCAACCGCCCAGCCCCGGATATTGCGAATGGGCGTCAGGGCATCGTCGAACGATGCCTCCGGCAGGGAAAGCTCGCCGGTTCCCACGCGCCACTGGCGCGTCAAGGCGTTGTAGACCACGCGCCAGCTTTGGTGTTCGTCGACCAGAACCCGGTCGAACCACCACCAGCGCTTGGAAACGACCTCGACATCGACGGTGAAGTAAATGGGCACGCCCTTTTGAGCCGCATTGCGCAGTTCGGAACTGACCTCGAAATCGACATCGGCGTCGATATACAGCTTGCCGTCGCGCACGACGGGATCGACGCGGGTGACCTGTTCAGGGTCGACCTGCGCCACGACGCCTCCCGCCGCAAAGGCGAGAAACACGCACAGCAAGAGGGAAAGCCACCTTCGCGCGGTCATAGTGGTTCTATTTTCAACGACTTAGGCCTGTCGAGCAAACAAGGCATAGAAAAACCCATCGCTGGGAAAATCGTGATCTCCGGAGCCCGCCGGCAACAACTGGCCGGGCGCGGGCAAACGTACCGCATCGGCATGGCTTTCCAGAAACCGCAAAGCCTGCTGCTCGCCTTCCTGAGGGAAAATGGAACACGTAGCATACAACAGGCGGCCTCCCGGCTTCACGGTCTTCCACAAGGCATTGACGATTTTGCGCTGCAAGGCGGCCGTTTTGGCAATGTCGCCCTCGCGCCTCAGCCAGCGGATATCGGGGTGACGGCGCACGATGCCCGATGCCGTGCAGGGCACGTCGGCCAGCACGGCATCGAAAGGCCGGCCGTCCCACCAGGCATCCAGATCCGATGCATCGGCCGCTTTCAGGACGACGCGCCCGCTGTCCAGGCCCAGCCGCTCAAAATTTTGCTCGACCCGGGCCAGACGGGCCGCATCGCTGTCGATGGCCGTGAGGTCGATATCGGCCAGCTCGAGCAGATGCGCGGCCTTGCCGCCCGGCGCGCAGCAGGCGTCCAGCACCCGCATGCCCGAGGCCGGGGCCAGCAGTTCGGCGGCCTTCTGAGCCGAGGCGTCCTGAACCGACCACCAGCCCTGGGCGAAACCCGGTATGGCCTGCACCGGCCGGGAAGCCGCCAGCGCAATGCCGGACGCGCCGACGGCGCGGCCCTCGATGCCTGCTTCCTCCAGCGCCGCCAATACCTGCGCGACCGTCGCCCGGCGCCTGTTGACGCGCAAGATCATGAGGGCCGGCTGATTGGCCGCCTCGAGCAGCGCCTGCCACGTGTCCGGATACGCCCGGCGCAACTGCCGGATCCACCAATCGGGATGGTTCCACCGCGCTTCAGGGTTTTGACGCGCTTGCGCTAAAATGGCGTCTCGTTCCCGCGTAAACCGGCGCAACGTGGCATTGAGCAAACCCTTGTACGAACGCATCGCCGGCTGGCCGGCCGCCGCGGCAACCGCCTGGTCGACCACGGTATGAACGGCATAAACGGGCCATTCGCGCGGCACGGTTCGTCCGGCCTGCTGTTCCTGTTCGGCGTCCATGGCGGTTTCCAGCAGTGCCAGCGACACCAGCATCAAGGCGTCGAACCATGGGTTCGGCGGCGTGCGCGCCACCAATTCCTGCTTGATTTCATGCGCAAGGCCGGCGCAGCGCATGACGTGGAAAGTAATGGCCTGGGTGGCCGCGCGCAATTCAGCCGGCGTGGCCGCCAGGCTTTCCGACAGCGACCGCCCCTCCTGCACCGCCTGCACATTGCGCGCGCAGGCAAGCATAATGCCGGACAACGGCGAACTTGGCGATCTGGAAGAAGTTGCGGACACGGAAGCTGGCCTGTTTGAGTATTCGTTTTTACATGGACTTTATCATCAATTCGCCCGACCGCCCTGCGGCCAGCCGCCCGAGGCCTTAAAATTTCAGTCTTTACCAAGCCTTCTGGCTTAACGAGGTTACCCCCATGAGTTCCCCCAAAGTCGGTTTCGTCAGCCTGGGCTGTCCCAAGGCGCTGGTTGATTCCGAGCGCATACTGACGCAACTGCGCACCGAAGGCTATGCCATCACGCCCGATTACGACGACGCCGACGTGGTGGTCGTGAATACCTGCGGCTTCATCGACAGCGCCAAGGCCGAATCGCTGGACGCCATCGGCGAAGCCATTGCGGAAAACGGCCGAGTCATCGTTACCGGCTGCATGGGCGTGGAAGAATCCGCCATCCGCAACGTCCATCCCGCCGTGCTGGCCGTGACCGGCCCGCAGCAATACGAACAGGTCGTGCGCGCCGTGCATGAAGCGGCGCCGCCCAATGTCCAGCACGACCCCTATGTCGACCTGGTGCCCCCGCAGGGCGTCAAGCTGACGCCGCGCCACTACGCCTACCTGAAAATCTCCGAAGGCTGCAACCACCGCTGCAGCTTCTGTATCATTCCCTCGATGCGCGGCGACCTGGTCAGCCGGCCCATCGGCGACGTCATGGGCGAGGCCGAGCGCCTGGTGAATGCCGGGGTCAAGGAATTGCTGGTCATTTCGCAGGACACCAGCGCCTACGGCGTCGACGTCAAGTTCCGCAGCGGCTTCTGGA
>JBEBXF010000206.1:0-6402 GCA_040391725.1 Eoetvoesiella caeni
AGGCGGCCGGCGGGGTAGTCGTTGATGTAGCCGTTGCCGCCCAGGATCTGGATGCCTTCCCCCGCCAGGCGGGTGGCGTTTTCGGCGCAGAACAGGATGGCGGCGGCGCAATCCTTGCGCAGCTCGCGCCGTTGTTCCTTGCCGTCGGCCTGGTCCAGAGCCCGCCCCACCGCATAGCCGAAGGCTCGGCTGGCCTGCAGGGTGGTGTAGATATCGGCCATTTTGGCTTGGATGAGCTGGAACTGGCCGATAGGCTGGCCGAACTGGCGCCGTTCGCGCACATAAGGCAGGGTCAGGTCGAGAACCGCCTGCATGATGCCAAGCGGCCCCGCCGCCAGCACGGCGCGTTCGGAGTCCAGGCCGCTCATGAGCACGCTCATGCCTTGATCCAGGCCGCCCAGGATGTTTTCTTCGGGTACTTCGCAGTCCTGGAAAACCAACTCGCCGGTATGGCTGCCGCGCATGCCCAGCTTGTCCAGTTTCTGGGCGACGCTGAAACCCTTGCAGCCGTTTTCGACGATGAAGGCGGTGATGCCGTGCTGGCGCTTTTCGGGGCTGGTCTTGGCGTATACCACCAGGGTGTCGGCGTCGGGCCCGTTGGTGATCCACATCTTGGTGCCGTTCAGCACATAGCGGCTGCCGGTTTTGCGGGCCCGCAGCGCCATGCCGGCGACGTCGGAGCCTGCATTGGGCTCGCTCATGGCCAGTGCGCCGACATGCTGGCCGCTGATGAGCGGGGGCAGGTATCGGCGCTTTTGCGCGGGGGTGCCGTGGCGGTTGATCTGGTTGACGCACAAGTTGGAATGGGCGCCGTAGGACAAGGCCACCGCCGCGCTGGCGCGCGAAATTTCCTCCATGGCGATCATGTGGGCCAGAAAACCCATATGCTGGCCGCCGTATTCTTCGTCGGCGGTGATGCCCAGCAAGCCCAGCCGGCCGAGCTTGGGCCAGAGATCCATGGGGAATTGGTCGGTCTTGTCGACCTGGGCGGCGCGGGGGGAGATTTCGGCCAGGGCGAAACGGCGGACGGCATCGCGCAGCATGTCGAGATCCTGGCCAAGGCCCAGGTTCAGACCCGGAATAGTCATGTCCTTCTCCCTTCCTGTGCGGCCCGGCGGCGCGGCCATGGCGGCAGGCGCGGCGCCCGTTTGCGGGGAAAGCCGCCGTGCATGGCTCTTATATTACGTTAGCGGCGGCGGTAACGTAAACTACCGGAAACCATTGAAAAGTCTGGAGATGATGGATGAATCCTAACGAACAGAAGTTGACCTACCCTTGGGGCGAGGCTGTTCCCGAGCCCGGAAGCGCGCTGACCGTGGGCGACGGCGTGCGCTGGATCCGCCTGCCGCTGCCGTTCGCGCTGGATCATATCAATGTATGGCTGCTGCGCGACGAAATCGACGGCCGGCAGGGCTGGACGGTGGTCGATACCGGGGTAGCGCGCGACAACGTCAAGGCGCTTTGGGAACAGGTGTTCGAAACCGCGCTGGACGGCCTGCCCGTGCTGCGCGTCCTGGTCACGCACATGCACCCCGATCACGTGGGGCTGGCGCAATGGCTTTGCGATCGCTGGAACGCGCCGTTGTGGATTACCATGACCGAGTTCATGACGGCGCGCCTCTGGTCGCGCGCGCCTTTGCAGAACCAGGTCGAGGGCGGCGCCGGCGGCGACATGGCCCTGGCGCATTTCGTCCGGCACGGCCTGTCCGACCCGCAAGCCATTCAGGAAATCGGCAAGCGCGGTTCGTACTACCCCAGCCTGGTGCCCGATGCGCCGGCCAGTTTCCGGCGCATCATGGATGGCGATGAAATCGCCATCGGCGGCCGCGTGTGGCGCGTCATCGTGGGCTACGGCCATTCGCCCGAACATGCCGCGCTGTATTGCGACACGCTGCAAATGCTCATTTCAGGCGACATGGTGCTGCCGCGCATTTCGACCAATATCAGCGTATTCAGTTTCGAGCCCGAGGCCAATCCGCTGCCCTTGTACCTGAAGTCCTTGAAGCGGTTCGACAACCTGCCCGAGGATACCGTGGTGCTGCCTTCGCATGGCCGTCCCTTCAAGGGGCTGCACGAACGCATCGCCCAGCAGCATGCCCACCATGCCGAGCGCCTCGATGAAGTCATGACGGCCTGTCGTACGCCCTGCAGCGCCAACGATATCGTGCCCATCATGTTCCATCGCAAGCTGGACACGCATCAAATCACCTTTGCCATCGGCGAGGCGCTGGCGCATTTGCATGCCCTGTATTACCAGGGCAAGCTTACGCGCGAACTTGGCGGCGACGGCGTTTTCCGCTTCAGCCTGGCGGCTTAGGCGCGGCGGCACGGCAAAGCCAGGCCGGCATCGCCCGCACTCTTAGCGGCTGGAGAGCGCCAGCTTGGCGGCCAGGCCCAGGAACACGGTTCCGGCAAAGTAGTTGAGCAGGCGCTGCGCTTTGGCCGAGCGTTGTATCAGCTCGCCGAAGGTGCCGGAAAAAAAGGCGATGCAGCCGAACACCAGCAGGGTCGCGACAATGAACAGCAGGCCAAGGCTCAGCGTTTGCAGCGCGACCGAACCGCGCGCCGCCGAGGTGAACTGCGGCAGGAAGGCCAGGAAGAACAGCGACACCTTGGGGTTGGTGAGATTCATGACGATGCCGCGCCGGTAAAGCGTTGCATTGCTTTGGCGCGGCGGCCTGGACGATTCGCGGGTGTCGGGCCTGGCCCGGAAGGCTCCCCAGGCCAGGTACACGAGGTAGGCCGCCCCCGCCAGTTTGAGCACGGTAAAGGCGGTTTCGGAGGCGGCGAACAGCGCGGCCAGCCCGACGGCCACGGCCACGGTATGGCCGATCAGGCCCGTGCACAGGCCCAGAACGACCAGCATGCCCGAGCGGCGTCCCCACATGGCCGACTGCATCAGCACGAAGACGTTGTCAGGGCCAGGCGCCAGGGCCAGCAGGACGGCGATGCCGAAGAAGGACAGGGCGATTTCAAGGGTGAGCATGGCGGATGAATACGTTGTACGAGGCCGGCGTGAGGCGTTGCGCCGGATTGGACGGGCAAAATGTGGTAGTTTTGGACATGGCCTGAGCCCGCTGCCAAGCGCAGCCGCGTTCAGGGTATTTTTGCGAACTATCCAAACCAATCTCGGAAGCCATGGCTCATACCGGTACCACGCGTCTAGAAACCCAGCTGCTGCATTCGGGCATTGCCGAGTTTAATCCCAAAACCCAATCGGCGCCGGTGGCGCTGCCCTCCATGCGGACCAGCACGGTGCGCTTCGCCAGCCTCGAGGCGCTGGACCATGCCTTGACCGACAAGGCGGGCGGCGAGCGCATCGCCACCTACGGCCGTTCGGGCATGGACACGCATGCCGCGCTGGAAGAGGTGTTTTGCGAACTGGAGGGGGCGCAGCGCGCTTTCCTGGCGCCGTCGGGCCTCTCGGCGGTTACCCTGGTCTTCATGGCCCTGCTGAACGCTGGCGACCACGTCATCGTGGCCGACTGCGTATACGGCCCGGTGCGTCATCTGGACAAGACCGTGCTGCGGCGCCTGGGCATCGAGGTTTCGTATTGCCGCGCCGAACCCGGGGCGCTTGAATCGCAGGTCAGGCCCAATACGCGCATGCTGTATGTCGAGTCGCCGGGATCCCTGCTCATGGAAATGCTCGATCTTCCCGCGCTGGCCGAGTTCGCGCGGCGGCACAAACTGGTGCTTGCCACCGACAACACCTGGGGCGCGGGCTATGTGTACCGCCCGCTCGATCTGGGCGTCGACGTTTCGGCGGTGGCGGGCACGAAGTACATAGGCGGGCATTCCGACCTGATGCTGGGCGCCGTCATGGCCAGTGATCCCGAGCTGGTGCGTCGCATCAACGAAACCCACTATGCCATGGGGTATTCGATAAGCGCCGACGATGCCTGGCTGGCCTTGCGCGGTGTGCGCACCTTGCCCATCCGCATGCGCCAGCACGCCGAAAACGCGTTGCGGGTATGCGAGTTCCTGGCGTCGCGCCCCGAAACCGTGCGCATCTTCCATCCGGCCTGGCCGCAGGATCCTGGCCATGCTTTGTGGCGGCGCGACTGCCATGGTTCGAACGGCATGCTGTCGGTCGAACTGGCGCTCGACCACGCGCAGGCGCGGCGCTTCGTGAATGCGCTGACGCTATACGGGATCGGCTATTCGTGGGGCGGCTTTGAAAGCCTGGTGCAGTTGGTCGAGCATGCGCCGCTGGCCCAGCACAGCTACTGGGGCGGTGGCGACAACGCCGTTGTGCGCCTGCATATCGGCCTGGAGGCCGTCGAGGACCTGGTTGCCGATCTGGCTCAGGCCCTGGACAAAGCGCGGGCCTGACGCCCCGAGCATGATTACTTCTTGTTCTTGAGCAGCCCGTCGAGCAGCTTTTGCGCTACGTCGATGGTGCCCTGGTAGCTGTTGGTCATGGACGGCGAAACCACGTATTGCCCGCCCACCGAGATGCTGGGCGTGCCGTCGATCTGGTAGGACTGGGTGAGTTCGTTGGCGCGCTTGATTTTGGCGTTGATGCCGAATGAATTGAAGACCGCTTCGAACTTGGCGCGGTCGATGCCTTTGCTGACGGCCCAGTCGGCGATGGCCTTGGCTTCGAAGATGCGCTTGTGCTCGGTATGGATGGCCTTGAAGACTTCGTCGTTGAGATCCATGCGGTCCAGGGCCTGCAGCGAGTAATACAGCTTTTGCAGATCGGCCATGCTGGCGTTGAAGGCTACGGGAACCTGGCGCAACACGACGTTGGAGGGCAGGGTCTTGGCCCATTTTTCGACCATGGGCTGCATGGCGGCGCAGTGCGGGCAGCTATAGGCGAAAAACTCCAGGATCTCGATTTTGTCCGGCGTGTCGGAGGGCTGGGCCGGATTCAACGTGACGTATTGCTCGCCGGCGGCCTGGGCCTGGCCAAGAGGCGCGAACAGGCTGGCGGCGCCAAGGGCGGCGATGGCGAAAGTGCGAAGGAACAGATTTTTAAACGACATGGCTATGCATCCTGTACGTAATGTGCTGTTTGGGTGATTCGAATACTTGGTCTTTCGGCGCCTGACCGAATGGAGTTATGACCGGGTGGCGGCCGGCAAGTTCAAACGGTATTGCGAATGTGTCATGGGCGCACCACCGACGAATCGATCTTGGCTTCGCTGAGGCGCGCGCGCGAACGATTCATTTCGTCGATGCCCTTGAAGGGGCCTACGCGCACACGATTGATGGTGGCGCCGTTGATCTGCGCCTTTTGCACCTGCACCGGCAGGCCGAGCATCAGGATCTGCGCCTTGACGGCGTCGGCGTCGTTGGCCGACCGGTAGGCGCCGGCCTGCAGATAATAGGTGGTCTGGGTAGAGGCCGGCTTGACCGGTTTGGCTGGTTCGGCCTTGGCCGCGGGGTGCGCCGCCGGCGCGGCCGGTTTCGGGGTTTCGGAGGCCTTCGGCGCCGGGGAGGCCGGCGCGGATTTGGAAGGGGGCGCGGCCTGCGCCTCTTTGGCCGGCGCTTCTTTTTTATCGGCGCCGGGCTCGGGGGCGCCCAAGGTGACCAGCAGCGCGCCGATCTCGTCGTTCATGGAGGGCGCGGGCGCTTCGCCGGGCGAAAGGGGGCGCGGCGCATTGGCCAGCGGGCTGTCCGAGGGCGCCGAGTCGTCCTTGCTGTAAAGCGCGCCGTTGGGGTCGACATTGCTGGGTATCTGGGTTTGCGGTTTCTCGCGCGTGACCTTGTCGACGAAAGGCATGGGCGCCTTGGTGACGTAATAGGCCAGCCCCGCGGCGATGGCCAGCCCGATGATCAGGCCGCCCAGCATGCCGAACAGGGTGCTGCCGCCGGATTTCGAGCTTGAGGATTTACGACTGTTTCGTGCCATAGTAAAAGCTAATCTCCGTTTGGGAGCTTACATCCTTTCGGGGGCCGATACGCCCAGCAGCGCCAGGCCGTTGGCCAGAACCTGGCGGGTGGCCTGGGCCAGGCGCAGCCGCGCCAGCTTCAGCCCGGCGTCGTCCACCAGCACCCGTTCGGCGTTGTACCAGGCGTGGAAATCGGCGGCGCAATCACGCAGCCAGAAGGCAATATGGTGAGGCGCCAGTTCGTGGGCGGCCAGCGTGACCATGCCGGGGTATTCGGCCAGGCGCTGCATGAGCGCGAACTCGGTGGGCGCCACCAGCACACCGACGTCGGCCTGGGGCAACTGCTCGGCCAGCTCGGCCGACTGGCCCAGCATGGAACAGATGCGCGCGTGGGCGTACTGGATGTAGTACACCGGGTTTTCTTCGCTTTTGGACAGGGCCAGGTCGATGTCGAAGACGAATTCGGAGTCGGCCCGGCGCTGGATGAGGAAGTAGCGCACGGCATCCTGGCCGACCCAGTCGATCAGGTCGCGCATGGTGACGTAGCTGCCGGCGCGCTTGG
>JBEBXF010000207.1:0-6383 GCA_040391725.1 Eoetvoesiella caeni
CTGATAGGCCTTGACCACGTCGGACACGTACTGGTCGGCATGCACGTAGCGCACCCGCCTGCCGTTGCCGCCGCCCAGCAGGGCATTGCCGATGGCATGGATGAGGTGGGTTTTGCCCAGGCCCACGCCCCCGTACAGGAACAGCGGGTTGTACGACACGCCGGGGTTCTCGGCCACCTGCAGCGCGGCGGCGCGCGCCAATTGGTTGGCTTTGCCGGTTACGAAATTATCGAAGGTAAGCTCGGTATTCAGGCGGGAACGGTCGTGCACCACTTCGGCGGCCGCGGCATTGACCACTGCCGCAACCGGAGCGGGCGCCTGGACCGCCGGGGGCGCCGCCGACTGCGATGCCTGGCCGGCGGTCTCGGGGGCAGGCGCGGCGCCGCGCGCAACCGGGGCCGGGCGGCTGGGCGCGGCCAGCTCGAAAGCCACCTGCACCGGCCGCTTGTACCATTCGGTGGCCAGGTCTTCGATTTGATGTAAGAAATTCTTGCGCACCCAGTCCAGCTTGAACCGGTTGGGCGCGGACACGCGCAACACCGCCTGCGACTCATCGAACGCAAGCGGAACCAGGGGGCGTATCCAGGCGCTAATTTGCTGGGGAGGAAGTTCTTGCTCTAGCTGACGCAGGCAAGTCTGCCAAAATTCGTTCATGTCCACCACTTCAGTAAACCTCGATTCTACCCTGTTGAACGGCAAGTTATCCACAAGCCGGGATACAAAACGTTCCTAGTATTTATGCTAAGCAGTTGACTAATTTCACAAAGTTTGCTGAAATAGTGGGCTTTCTCACAATTTACAGGCCGCGCAACCCTTTTGCGCGGCGACGCCTTGGCGCGAATTGAAAACTTGGTGGGGAAAATCAGGTGGCGCCTTCGTTCGTTGCAACGGCTGGCCATACATACCCACTAACCGCCGCCGCTTCCGGCGGCAAGCAGGCAACCGCTTTTTAGCTCTTTTATTTGGATTATCCATGAAACGCACCTACCAACCTTCCGTTACCCGCCGCAAGCGCACCCATGGTTTTCTCGTACGCATGAAAACCCGTGGCGGCCGCGCCGTCATCAATGCGCGCCGTGCCAAGGGCCGCAAGCGTCTGGCCGTCTAAGCCAGCTTGGCCCAGCCAAGGCTGTCCCCTTGGCTACGATCCAGCCCATGCGTGCCACGTTCACTCCCGCGGCGCGCTTGCACCGCCCCTCGGAATACGCCGCCTCTCTTAAGGGCAAACGTATCGCCAGAGGGGCTTTGTTTGTTGTAACAACGCCGCGCAACCCTGTGGAAGAAAGCGGGCAGGCACGTCTGGGGCTCATCATCGCCAAAC
This sequence comes from Eoetvoesiella caeni, assembly GCA_040391725.1. Taxonomy (GTDB): domain Bacteria; phylum Pseudomonadota; class Gammaproteobacteria; order Burkholderiales; family Burkholderiaceae_B; genus Eoetvoesia; species Eoetvoesia caeni_A. The sequence continues at coordinate 1,322 of JBEBXF010000207.1, forward strand.
GTTTTGCCGCCAGGGCGGTCACCCGCAATGCCATCAAGCGCGTCATTCGCGAGGCATTCCGGCTGCGCCGCCATAATCTTCCTCTGCGCGACTATGTATTCCGGCTACACTGCAAAGTTGGCCCGCTGACACTAACCGAGCTGAAAAAGCTGGTGCGGGCCGAAACCGACCTGCTTCTGGACAAGGCAATGCAATGAGCCGCTCTATCGCTCAAGCGCTGCTAATCGCCCCCATCCGGTTCTACCGGTATTTCCTTAGCCCCTGGCTGGGCCGCAATTGTCGCTTCACCCCGACCTGCTCCGCCTACGCCATCGAGGCCATCGAAATCCATGGGCCGATACGCGGGCTTTGGCTGGCCGTATGCCGCATTGCCCGTTGCAACCCGTGGTGTCACGGCGGCTGCGATCCCGTCCCTGGGTCGAAGCACGTGTGCGAGTAGGCCTTTCACGGGCATGCCCGCTCTTTTTGAATACCCGCAGGCTCAACTGCCGTTCAGTTGGGTTACGTTAAACTAACGAGCTTTTGCTCAGCTTTAACTTGAAACAGGCGCTATGGATATCCGACGCACCGTCCTCTGGATGATTTTCTCTTTCTCGCTCTTGCTGTTGTGGAACAACTGGCAAGTGCATACCGGCAAGCCGTCGTTGTTCGGCGAATGGGGCCTGACCCAAACCAGCAAGACGCCCGCCAAGCCAAGCGTCGCCGGCGCTCCGGCCAAGCCCGCCGACAGCAGCGTCCCCTCGGGCGTGGCCGCCAGCACGGCTCCTGCCGCCACGGGCGGTGTGCCCGAGAACGCCCGGAAGGACGTCAGCCCGTCGGAAAAAGTCAACATCAAGACCGATGTCTACGACCTGACCTTCGACACGACGGGCGCGCAACTGGTCAAGGCCGAACTCACCAAGTTCACCGACCTGGAAGATCCCAGCAAGCCCATGGTGCTGCTGGACGACTCCGCGCACTCCATCTACATGGCGCAAACCGGCGTCGTCGGCGCGCCGCAGGGGCAAAGCTTTCCCACCCACCTGACCCCCGTCCGCCTGGTTTCGTCCGACCGCGTCATGTCCGGCGACACGCTCGACGTCGTGTTCGAAGCCCAGTCCGGCGACGTCAAGGTCGTCAAGACCTACACCCTGCACAAGGGCAGCTACGATATCGGCGTGCGCAACGATATCTACAACGTTGGCGGCAGTCCCGTTACCCCCTCGCTGTACTACCAGCTTACACGCGATGGCAACGACCCCCCCAACACGTCGCACTTTTACAGCACGTTTACCGGCCCGGTCGTCTATTCCAGCGAAGACAAATACCAAAAGGTCAAGTTCTCGGACATCGACAAGAACAAGGCCAGCTACATCAAGCAATCCAACGACGGCTGGATAGGCATGGTGCAGCACTACTTCGCCAGCGCCTGGGTTCCGCCCGAAGGCCAGGCCCGGCAGAACGAAATCCTGCGCGTTTCCGACAATCTTTATGCGGTACGCTCCATCGAAGCCCTGGGCACCATCGCTCCGGGCGAGCACAAGTCCGTACAGTCCAGCCTTTGGGTCGGTCCTCAGGATCAAAGCGTCATGAGCCGTGTGGCCCCCGGCCTGGACGTCGTGGTCGACTACGGTTTCCTGACCATCATCGCCAAGCCTTTGTTCAAGCTCATGACCTGGATCCACAGCTTCGTGGGGAACTGGGGCTGGACCATCGTGGTATTGACCCTGCTGATCAAGCTGGTGTTCTACCCGCTGTCGGCGGCCAGCTACCGATCCATGGCCAAGATGAAGCTGGTGGCTCCCCGGCTGCAGGCCCTGCGCGAAAAATTCGGCGGCGACCGCGCCAAGATGAACCAGGCCATGATGGAAATGTACCGCACCGAGAAAATCAATCCGCTGGGCGGCTGCCTGCCCATGATTGTCCAGGTGCCGGTGTTCATCGCCCTGTACTGGGTGCTTCTGGGCAGCGTCGAAATGCGTGGCGCGCCCTGGATACTCTGGATCCACGACCTGTCGGCCCGCGATCCGCTGTTCATCCTGCCGGCCATCATGATGGCAACCATGTTCCTGCAGATCAAGCTGAACCCCACCCCGCCCGATCCCATGCAGGCCAAGATGATGATGTTCATGCCCTTGGTCTTCGGCGGCATGATGTTCTTCTTCCCCGCCGGCCTGGTGCTGTACTACTGCTTCAACAACGCCGTGTCGATCGCCCAGCAGCGGTTCATCATGCACAAGCTGGAAAGGGAGAGCGCCGCGGCGCACCGCTAGCCTTCCTGTATAGCCCCCGCGCTGCGCAAGCGGCGCCACGCCCCCTGATCCGGCGCATCGCCGATCAGGGGGTTTTTTCATGGCGGGCCGCAAGCTAGCGCGGCCGCCCGCAGCCTCAACGCACTCAATCACCCAACCCGGGCAGGCGGCCCCCCTGGTTTCTATCGCCCATGCTCCTGCGCCCTGGCGTCGACCCGCCCAGCGTCCCGACCAGACTGCACTGCAGCCGCTTGGCCATTTTGAAATAGTTTTTGACTATTAATATATTTATATTAATTGTCTTTGTTTTGGTTGCTCAGACACGTAAACTTTGCCGTAAGTGCCTTGAATCATCCACCGCCAAGCCTGGCAATTGCACGGCGACAGCCTGTGCTTGCCACGGACGCGGTGAATCCAGCCAAGGCATTTCAAAAAACGCAGCCGGAAACAACCTGGGAGTCTTCCCCAAAGTTTTTCAGGCTATAAAGCGTTATGGAACAGTAGTGCCAACCTCAACTGCCAAAAGGACTGCCATGAAAAAACTGACCACCGTTGCCGGCGCACCCGTTGCCGACGACCAAAACATCATGACCGCGGGGCCGCGGGGCCCCGCGTTGCTGCAAGACGTCTGGCTTATTGAAAAACTCGCCCACTTCGACCGCGAAGTCATCCCCGAGCGCCGCATGCATGCCAAAGGCGCCGGTGCCCACGGCACCTTCACCGTTACCCACGACATCACCCAATACACCCGCGCCAAGATATTTTCGGAAGTCGGCAAAACCACCCCCATGTTCATCCGCTTTTCCACGGTTGCCGGGGAACGCGGCGCGGCGGACGCCGAGCGCGACATTCGCGGCGTGGCCATGAAGTTCTACACGGAAGAAGGCAACTGGGATCTGGTCGGCAACAACACGCCGGTTTTCTTCATGCGCGACCCGCTTAAGTTTCCCGACCTGAACCATGCCGTCAAGCGCGACCCCCGCACGGGCCGGCGCAGCGCCCAGAACAACTGGGAGTTCTGGACGGGCCTGCCCGAGGCCCTGCATCAGGTCACCATCATCATGAGCGACCGCGGCATTCCCGCCGGCTTTCGCCACATGCACCTTTTCGGCAGCCACACCTTCAGCTTCATCAACGCCAAGAACGAGCGCTACTGGGTCAAGTTCACCTTCAAGACGCAGCAAGGCATCAAGAACTTCACCGACGCCGAAGCCGGCGCAATCATTGCCAAAGATCGCGAAAGCTCGTTGGCCGACCTGTACAACGCCATCGAAAATAAAGACTTTCCGCGCTGGAAGCTGTATATCCAGATCATGCCCGAAGCCGATGCCGGCAAGTATCACCTGAACCCCTTCGACCTCACCAAGGTCTGGCCGCACGGCGACTACCCCCTCATCGAGGTCGGCGTGCTCGAGCTGAACCGCAATCCGGAAAACTACTTCGCCGAAGTCGAACAAGCCGCCTTCACGCCCGCCAACGTGGTTCCGGGCATTGGCTTCTCGCCCGACAAAATGCTGCAGGCCCGCCTCTTTTCCTACGGCGACACCCAGCGCTACCGCCTGGGCGTCAATCACCATCAAATCCCCGTCAACGCCGCCAAGTGTCCGGTGCACAGCTATCACCGCGACGGCGCCATGCGGGTCGACGGCAACTACGGCGGCATCACGGGCAACCAGCCCAATGCCCAGGGCGAATGGCAGGATCAGCCCGACTTCCGCGAACCGCCGCTGTCTATCGAAGGCGCGGCCGATCACTGGAACCACCGGGTCGACGAGGACTACTTCTCCCAAACCGGCAATCTGTTCCGCCTGATGAACGACACGCAAAAACAGGCCTTGTTCGACAACACGGCCAGGGCTATTGCAGGCGTCACCAAGGAAGTGCAAGCCAAGCACATCGAGCACTGTCGCCAGGCCGACCCCGCCTATGGCGCGGGCGTCGCCGCCGCCATCAAGGCCCTGGGCTAAGCCTGGAACGACGGCAACACAGCCACCCGCCCCGCGTGTACCGGGGCGGGTTTCATCAGTGCTACAAATAGCATTTGCCGTCCAGATACGCCTTGCGCCAGCGCGTAATGCTGATCCGCTCGAACAGCCCGCCTTTCGCGAACGGATCGTCGTTGATGAACCGCTCCGCCTCCGCACGGGTTTCCACATTCAGAATGTACAGACTGCCCGAACTGCCGATACCGTCGTCATCCAGCTTGGCGCCACAAGCCAGCAGCAACGGACGGTGCGCTTCAAGATAATCCAGGTGCTTGTCCCGCAACGCCTGGCGCAAAGCGTGGGTGTGTTCCTTGTCGCTGGTATCGATCAAATACGGCATGATGCATTCCTTGATAAAAATTCCTGCTGGAGGCCTCTACAATAACGGAGCATTTCGACAACGCCAAGCGCGGGGCTTAACATTGCAAAGCCTGTTCGTATTCGACTAAGTTCAACCCGCCGGCTCTTAGCCTGCCTCTACCCGCGCCGCCATGACCACCTATTCCCACCAGCCCATCGTCGCCATCGCCACCGCCCCCGGCCGCGGCGGCATCGGCGTCGTCCGCGTTTCGGGCCGCGACCTGAGCCGCCTGGTGGAAGCCCTGTTTCCGATTTCACTGCAGCCGCGCCACGCCCACTACCTGCCGTTCAACGACGCGCAGGGCCTGCCCATCGATGCCGGCATTGCCCTGTTCTTCAAGGCGCCGCACTCGTATACCGGCGAAGACGTGCTGGAGCTGCAGGGACACGGCGGCCCCGCCGTATTGCGCCGCCTGCTGGAACGCTGCATCGAGGCCGGGCGGGACATCGAGCTGCGGCACGCCGAGCCCGGTGAGTTCACCCGCC
>JBEBXF010000208.1:0-6378 GCA_040391725.1 Eoetvoesiella caeni
TCAGACCGTATTTCAGGCAGTGCACCCCGCCGGCGTTCTCGGCCACGTTGCCGCCGATGGAACAGGCAATCTGGGAGGAAGGATCGGGCGCATAGTACAGCCCGAAATCCGCCGCTTCCTGAGAAATCGCCAGGTTGCGCACCCCCGGCTGCACTCGCGCAAGGCCCGCGTCGGCATCAATGGAAAGAATACGGTTGAAGCGCGCCATGACCAGCAAGATGCCTTTTTCCAGCGGCAGGGCGCCGCCCGACAGGCCGGTTCCCGCCCCGCGCGCCACCACCGGCACGCCATGGGACGAGGCGAACTTCAGTATGGCCTGCACCTGCTCGACCGTCTCGGGCAATACCGCCAGCATGGGAACCGTGCGGTAAGCGGACAAACCATCACACTCGAACGGCCGCAGGTCTTCCAGTTCGTGCAGGATCCGCAGGCCCGGCACCGCGGCTCTCAATCCGCCCAGAACCGCCCGCTTATCCACATCCGGCAACACGCCGTCAACCCGCTCGTCGTACAGTAGGCTCATGCCTGAATACCTCTTTTCATATAGCTCCCAGGGCAGACAGCACGATGCTCCACCAGAAACCGGACCTTGTCCATATGAAAATCAACTGGACATACCACTTTTTAAAATCCATTTTCCATATTTATAAATAAATTATCCATTGAAAACAAATATATAATCCAAATTCACGCAGCAGGAAATCCATATCAATCAGACTGGTCATACCAGAAATAATGAGTACTCGCCAAGAAATGGACACCGGCAGGAACCGAACCGTCGCCGACGCTGTCGCCGAGAAAATCGAACGCCTGATCGTCGACAATGTGCTCAAGGCCGGGCAGACCCTCCCCTCGGAAAGGCGCCTGACCGAAAAGCTGGGCGTATCGAGGACGGCGCTGCGTGAGGGGCTCAACCTTTTGCGCGCCCGCGGCCTGATCACGACGTCTCATGGCAAGGGCTCGTTCGTCGCCAACCTGATGTCCGAAGCCGTGCAGACAACCCCCATGATGCATCTTCTGGACTCCCAGCCGCGCACGCTGTTCGACCTCCTGGAGGTGCGGGAGCTCCTGGAGGCCGAATCCGCCCGGCTGGCTGCGCTGCGAGGCACGCAAGCCGACTATGCGCTGATCACACGCCGCTACGAACAACTGGCCGCGGCCCAGGGCCGCGAAGCCAGCCCGCAGACCCTTGCCAGGCTGGATCACGCCTTCCATCTTGCCATCTACGAAGCCTCCCACAATCCCGTGCTGGTCCACACCCTGGGTTCGCTTACCAACCTGCTGCTCAGCTCGGTCCTCGCGTCGGTCAACAACCTTTACCATCGCGAAACACAAAAAAAACAAATCGACCGCCAGCATGCCCGCCTGTTCCAGGCGGTAACCGGGAAGCTGCCCGAGCAGGCGCGCAAAGCCGCGCAAGAGCATATCCGGGGCATCAGGAAAAACCTGGAAGACATCGAACGGGAAGAACAGCGCCTGATCCGCGCCACGCTAAGGCTGGAAGAATGGGCCTAGCCTTAGGGCAAATGCCGTGCTGCAACGTCGCCGCCGCGAGCGAAACACCCCTGACGATATAATCGGCTCGATCCGTACCAATCCGAACTTCACCGCGCATGGCTTCCAGAAAGAACCTCTCCATCGGCCAAGACACCACGCCAGAGCCGGAATCATCCGACGCGCTGCCCTTGCTCGACGGCCGAGTTCCCGAGCCCGTCAAAGCGCAGCGCCGCACGCAGGAGGACCGCAGCCGCGACGCCAAAGAGCGCTTGCTGGCCGCCACCATAAGCGTTCTTCGGCGCAAAGGCTACAACGGGCTGACCACCAAGGAGGTCGCCAAGACAGCCGGGCTTTCCAACGGCGCCCTGATGCATCACTACGCCACCAAGGCCGAACTCGTCATCGCAGCGACGGCCGCGGTGTACGACGAATGCATCATCCGCGGGCAGCGCCTGGCCCGCACCCCGCAAGCGGTAAAAAAGCCGATCGAAAGCTTTATCTCCGACCAGCTAAGCGTGTATTTCGACTGGCCTTTCCATACCGCGCTGGAAGTCATCGTCGTGTCGCGCACCGACCCCGAACTCATGGCCCGCATCTACCCGGTCATGGATCACTACCGCAAGACCACCAACGCGCTTTGGCTAGAAGTCTTCAAAAAAGCGGGCCATTCACCGCAGCAGGCTCGAACCATTCTCAACCTTTCCCTGAACATGGTGCGCGGCATGGCCGTCAACCGCATGTGGGCCAAGGACGCAACCTACTACGACGACTGCCTGAAAGACTGGATAAAAATCGTCAATGAGAAGTTTCCGGTCAACAAACCCTTAAAGCCGGCAGGCAAGGTCCCCGGCCCTTGAAGCAGAATCCACGTTATCAGCCCGAAACACAGATCCACAGCGCTGTTCCTTATTGACAATAGCCACGAAGCGCGGCAGCATGTCTTCAAACCAAGGGGCCCCGGTCGAAGACAACCCACAAGCGCCGCGCGGGCGGCATAAAACAGCCAACGCCTTCGGCCATGTCCGCATCCGGACACGAGCAGCGCCCCAACGTTTCCCCGGCTGCCGCGTGACGCTGACGTGCATGTCAAGCGCATCCGGCATTTACGCCGAGAAGCCATTCCTTCGCATCCGTAGTGCCCATGGCGGCGCACGGCGCGGGTGCACGCTGTTTTACAAGTCCCGAGGACGGGCACACGAGGCAAGCATGAAAGAGTCCCTGCTCAATATCAGACAGCTGCGCTACTTTGCCAAAGTCGTTGAAACCGGCAGCATCACCCGGGCTGCCGAACAGCTCTATATCGCCCAGCCGGCCCTCAGCCTGAGCATACGACAGTTGGAAGAAACCGTTGGGGTGCCGCTGTTGCAGCGCCACTCGCGAGGAGTCGACGCCACCCCCGCGGGAGAACTGCTCTATTCGCGCACCTGCACCCTGTTTGGCTATATGGAGCAAATGCGAACCGACGTGTCGCGTTTTGGGCAGCAGCCCCGTCAGCTTCTGAACCTGGGCATGCCTTCCAGCCTCGTCATGCTTATCGGCACCGAGGCCATCGTCATCGGCCGCGAGCAGCTTCCCAATGCCTCGGTATGCCTGCGCGAAGACCCAAGCTTCGTCCTGGTGGACGCGGTCGAGAACAAGGAAATCGACATTGCATTCGCCTACTCGGTTGCCGAACGCCCCGGCATCCATCTAACCCCGGTGCTCCGCGAAGAGCTTCTGCTTGTCACCCGGGCGGATCAGGCGCCCGAGGAAGAAATCGTGACTCTGGAACAAGCGCTTGACCGGGACATCGCAACGGGGGGCAAACGCGACGCAGGGCGCTGCATCATGGAGCATGCCGCCGGCGAACGCGGGCTGCCCTGCGAAATCATGTACGAAATGCAGTCCATTGCCGGCCTGCGTGAAATCATGCTGCGCGGCATGGCAGCGAGCGTCCTGCCCTACGGCTCCGTGGCGCGCGAAGTCGCCAGTGGCAAGCTGGCGATACGGCGCATAGACGATCCGCTGATGACCCAGACCATGTACATCGTCCGGTCGGCGCGCACGCCAGGCCCCCCCTCTTTCGACGAGGCTTGCGTCATGCCGTATCTGTCGGATCTGATCGACATGATTGTCGACCGGCAGGACGGCCTGGCCCGCAGAATCGATGCGCGCGCGCCGGTGGCGGGCTATATCTAGGTTCCAGGGCCTGACCCAGGCCTCGGCGTCAACGGCGCGCCGATAGATACCAGTCGAGAATTTCCGAACCCGTGGCGAACCATGCTCCGCCTGTATCGCGGATATGCTGCAGGGCCCGGTCGAAGGGCTTGCTGCGATGCGGATGGCCGATCAGAAACGGATGTATGGAAATAGCCATGACCCGCGCACTGTCCGCCGCGTCCTCGTGCAACACATCGAAGGTGTCGCATATCATTTTGGCGAACTGCTCGCCGCTTTGCTTCAGATCCAAAAAGCAGGGAATGTCATTGATCTCGATCGCGTAAGGCAAGGAAATCAAAGAGCCGCTCTTTACCTTGAGCGGATAGGGCTGTTCGTCGTTCACCCAGTTGGCCGTATATTCTATGCCCGCCTCGGCCAGCAGGTCGGGGGTATTGGCGGTTTCACTCAGTGCCGGGCTGAGCCAACCCCGGGGACGCTTCCCGGAGGCTTCATGGATGGTGTCAATGACATGCTTGATGAGTTCGCGCTCTTCATCCACTTCCAGCTTGGTGATCAGTTGCGAATTGTTTTTGCCATGTGCCATCCATTCCCAGCCGTGCTCGTTGCCGGCCTTGATGAGCTGGGGATAGAAACGGCAGACGTCCGAGTTGAGCGCCGCGGTTCCCCGTATACCGTGCTTGTTCATGATGTCGAGCATGCGCCAGAACCCGACGCGCGGGCCGAAGTCGCGCCATGAGTAATTGAGAACGTCGGGAACCAGGCCCGCCGTGACGCCCGTCAATGACGTAGAGGGCCGATCGAACAAAAAATGCTCGACATTGGGTATGACCCAGACTGCAACCCGTGCACCGTGGGGCAGTTTAAGCGGCGGGCGCCCGATAATGGGCGAATAGTCGAATCTGTTTGGTTCTTGCATTGATAAGTCTCCGTCTTTTATATGCCGGGGAAAATCGCCGACTGGCCTATATACGGGATCCCCGGAGAAAAGCCTGCCTTTCAGGCGGCCCTCAGGTAATCCAGCGTTTCGTCCAGGCCGACGACATCGCAGTACTTTGCCTGCAGGTCGAAAAGGCTTTGTTCGTGCGCGGCGCGTGAACGATCACCGACGGCCTCGCGCACGATGATGGGACGAAATCCGTTCTGCACCGCGTCCACCGCCGTGCCGCGCACGCAACCGCTGGTCGTGCAGCCGACGATGATGACCGTATCCGCGCCGTGCGCCACCAACCGCGACAGCAAGTCGGTGCCAAAAAAGCAGGAGGCGTATTTCTTGATCAGCAATGAATCGCCGTCCTGGTAGTGCAAACGCGAATCCAGCTCCACAGCGGGCGTGCCGCTACGCAAAGTGGCCGACCCAGTCTGCTTGAGCACCCAGATTCCGCCGTCCTTCAGCCCCGCATCGTCGTAGGCGGTCGTCGTAAAGAAAATAGGAGCTTTTGCCGCCCGGCAGGCATCGATCACCTGGTTCGCGACTATGATTTCGTCATCCAGATTCGACCCCAGGGGCATGTCCGGATCGGTGAAAGCCTGGATGATGTCGACCACGACAAGCGCTGCACGCTTGCCAAAGCCTATGACCTGCCCGAATCCGCGCTGCCGGAAAAACTCTTCATCTGAAATCATTTGGTTCTGCACGTAAATCTCCTTGATGATGCAACCACTGTGCTTTTCGCCCGCAGCCAAGCTGATAGAGCCGCATGGCCAGGTGCGGGCCATCCGCAATGGCAACGGCCAGCAGAATTGCGCCCGTTGCCACATCGTGCACGTAAGGCTGCACCCCCAGCGAGGTCAACCCCGTACGCAAGACACATAAAATCAATACCCCGGCGGCAATTCCCAGGGGTCGCCCCACACCGCCCGACAGGGAAACCCCGCCCAGGATCGCGGCGGCGACGGCCGGCACCAGAATGTCTGCCACCGCGCCCGACGGCGATGCGGACAACAGGCCGAAACTGAGCATGGCGCCAGCCAAAGCCGCCAAGGCCCCCGAGCAGGCAAAGACGCCCAGTTGTATGGCATGGGGATTGACGCCGGCCACCACGGCGCCCTGCCGGTTGCTGCCCACCGCGACCACATCGCGACCGGCCCTGGTGTACCCGATGATCAACGCAGCGACAAGAAACAACACCACCACGACCAGCGCCCGCAAAGATATAAAACCCAAGACCGGCGCGTTGACGGCAATGGCGACTTCCATATTCGCGAAAGGAATGGTCTGGTTGCCCGTAATGACATACGAGGCGCCGATGAAGGTAAGCAGCCCGCCCAGCGTGACCGGAACCGACCCCAGCCTTAACCAGACCATGATGGCCGCCTGCGCAAGACCGCCGATCGCGCCGACGCATAATGCCGCCAGCACGCCCAGCATGGCCGAATCGTTTCCTGCCAGGACGGCCACGCAGCCGCCCAGCCCCATCATGCCCGCCACGGATAGATCGAATTCGCGCATGAGCATCGTCAGGCCCAGTCCCAAGGCCACCAGACCGACTGTGGCGAAATGCTGGAATACGCTCGATGCGCTGCGCATCGACAGGCAAGTGCCCGCCCCCCGCAGGCCGCTGACGACGATGACGGCCAACGCCAGCAATAAATAAGGGCGCAGCACGGGACGCGCCAGCAGTCGGAGGATGCTCTTCATCGCCCTCTCCTGCGGGACTGCAGCAGGATAGCCGCCAATACGATGAGGCCGATGAACAGATACTGATACTGCACATCCAGCCC
>JBEBXF010000209.1:0-6356 GCA_040391725.1 Eoetvoesiella caeni
CGTTCGCTGCAGGAGCTGTGGAACCGGGGCGATGCAAGCAGTGGCCCGGCGTTCGACAAGCTCACCCATATCCAGACGCAGGATCAGTACCGGGATGCGCTGAACAGTATTGCCCATGATGGCCAGTTCGCCCGCGCCAGCAATCAGATGCAGGCCTCCTACGCCTCGATGAACCGCATGATGAGCTGTCCGGGGTTTGTGGGGGAGAGCACCATTCTTCGGGAAGGCGATTGCACCTGGGCGCGTCTGGAAGCGAACTGGATCGCGCGCGACACGACATCGGACGACGAGGGTTACCGTATCCACCAGAAGACGGTGACGATCGGCGCGCAGCGCGAAGTGTCGCGCAACTGGTTTTTGGGCGGGGCGCTAAGCTACGCTTATGGCGAAACCACATCGTCTTCCGATATGTCGAACCATAGCGACACGTTCTCGGGCGGTCTGGCTCTCAAGTACAACCGGGCTCCCTGGCAGGCTGCGGTTGCCGTGTATGGCGGCGTGGAACAGAGCCGGATGTCGCGCAGCACTCTTGACGGAGTGGCAAAAAGCACGCCGAAATCATCCTTTCTGGCAAGCAGGCTGCGGCTTGCCTATGAGTTCAGCCAGCCGTCCTGGTATTTGCGTCCCTATGTCGACCTCGACGTGAACCATATTCGCCAGAACGGCTATCAGGAAGAAGGCTCCAGCTTGTTCGACCTGAAGGTGCATGGCAACGACACCACGTCGTTCATGGTTTCGCCCATGCTGGAGATCGGCGGCCGCAGGAATCTTGCCAATGGCTCGACGCTGCGCGCCTACCTGGCCGGCGGGGCGAGCTTTCTGAGCGGCGGAGACGTCGTAACCACCATGGAGCTGAGCAGCCTGGGCTCGGAGCCGTTCTCGTTGAAGTCGGGCATGCCGAAAACGTATGCAAACCTGTCAGCGGGCCTGGAGTATGTCACGCCCAAAGGTCTGGAACTGAAGACGGAGTATTCGCTGCGCGCCAACGGGCAGTACAGGGATCAGTCGCTTACCTTGCGCGTGGCCTATCATTTTTAATCTCCCGACCTGGGCCAGATCCCCATGCGCTCGCGCAGGTTCTTGCGGTGTGAGCGCGATACCGGCCAGGCATTGGATACCGACCGCATTTCGATCAGCCACTTGTCGTGGCTTCGGCGGTCGACCGCGATGATGTGCAGCGCGTTCACAATGGCGGTTCTATGCACCCGGAAAAAGAACTGGTCGGGCAGCAGGGTCGACCACATTCCAAGGGTGCGCGAGTCGAGCACCATCGATCCGTTTTCGAGCCATATTTCGCTGTAGTTTCCCGCCGACCGCACGCCGACGATCGCTTCCGGCGGAACGCCTCGAATCACGCCACGCATGCTGAGGTAAACAAGAGGCGCCGAGCTTTCGTACGTCGCGCCGCCGTGGTCGCTCCGGTTCCGATATTTTGCCTGCCCGATGAGGCTTGCGCATTGAGACAGCGCGTCCACCTCGGCGCAAGACCAGGTTCTGTGCCGGGTGGTGGCGTCGAAGCCGATGATGCCGCGCAGTTTTTCTTCATGGAATATCGGCACGCTCAGTACGCTTTTATTGCCTTGGCGACGGAATTCGGCCTGAATGGCCCGTGCGTTGCGCGGCAAGTCGTTCACGTCGTGCACGGCTACGGCATGCCCTTTCATCATGTATCGGTGCAGCCAGGCGATCAGGGTCGTCGGAACGTCCTGGAGTTCGGTGACGAATGGTTTGGTCTGGCCCCGGCACCATTCATAGGTATTGCAAAAGCGCAGCATGCCGGGGCGGTACTCAAGCATCCATGTCCGATCGACATCGGAGGTCTTGCCCATGAACGCCAGTTGCGCCGCAATCGCTTCGTCGACAGGATATGTGAGCAGGCTCATGGCGCAGTGATGGGGCCAGTTGCATGAAAGGCCGGATTCAAGGTCGGTTGCGGTGTAAATCGTGTATGGATTTGCGTTCTGCATGCGCGACTCCTGCTGATTCTTATGGACGATTGCCTATATGGAAGCGACGCCTTCAGTCCGGGCTTGCGGCTTGGCCGAAGCGTTCCTTGTCCTGCACCAGCGCTTCTTTCAGGTTCTCGGCCGGCACGGGGCGGCCAAGCAAAAAGCCCTGCAGCGCGTCGCATCCCAGGTCGGTCAGGAATCCTTGCTGCGTGTCGGTTTCCACCCCCTCGGCGACGATGTCCAGGTCCAGCGCCTGGCCCAGGGCAATGATGGCCGAGACGATGGCGGCGTCCTCGGTGCCGCTGGCCAGGTCGTTGACGAAGCCCCGGTCGATCTTCAGTTCGCTGGCGGGCAGGCGCTTGAGGTGCAGGAGGCTGGAATAGCCGGTGCCGAAGTCGTCGATGGAAATGCGCACGCCCATATCGTCCAGTTCCCGCAGGATGCGCAGGCTCGCCTCGACGTCGTGCATGGCCGTGGATTCGGTGACTTCGAGCGTCAGGTAGCGTGGCTCCATACCATGATTCGCCAGCGCTTCGGCGACCGTCTGGATGAGTGTTTCGTGGCGGAATTGATGAGCCGACAGGTTCACGGAAATGATCAGCGTATCGAAGCCCGCCTCGTGCCAGAGCTTGAGCTGCCGGCAGGCTTCGTTCAGCACCCAGGCGCCGATGGGCACGATGAGGCCGGTTTTTTCCGCGAGCGGGATGAATTCGTCCGGAGGAATCAGGCCATGGGTGGGGTGCGCCCAGCGCACCAGCGCCTCGGCGCCGGTAATCGGGCCGTGGGGCGCGACGAATTTAGGCTGGTAGTGAAGCACCAGCTCGTTGCGTTCCAGCGCCAGCCGCAGATCCAGCGTAAGTTGCAACTGCCTGTGGACATTGGCGTTCATGGACGCTTCAAAGAAGCAGTAGGTGTCGCGCCCCAGGGTTTTGGCGTGGTACATCGCGGCATCGGCATTGGTCAGCAGTTCGTGCTGGGTGGCGCCGTCGCCCGGATACATGGCTATCCCGATGCTGGTGGACACGCGTAGATCCCGGCCGGCAACCGAGAATGGCGTACGGACGGCGATGGCGACCTTGTCGGCCAGGGATGCGGCATCGGAGGGTTCGGAAACATTGGCCAGCAGCACGAATTCGTCGCCGCCCACGCGAGCAATGGTGTCTTGCGCGCGGATGCTGTGCCTGATGCGGTTGGCGATCTCGACGAGCAGCAGATCGCCGACATGATGGCCATAGCCGTCGTTGATCGCCTTGAAGCCGTCCAGGTCCATGAACATCAGGGCAAAGCGGGAGGATTCGTCGGTCGCCCCTTCGATGGCCCGTTCCAGCCGGTCTTCCAGCAGCAGGCGGTTGGGCAGCTTGGTCAGGTTGTCGTGCAAGGCCAGGTAGGTGAGCTCTTTGTTGGCCTGGGCCAGCGAGCTTGCCAGGACGGTCGTCCTGGACTCCAGGCGTTGATCCAGCAGCGAGATGGTCAGCGCCATCGTCAGTACGCTCAGCGTGGCGACGACGACGACCAGTCCCAGCCAGCCGATCTCGATACCGGAGCCGGCCGCGCCGCACACCGATCCCGCCGGGAACTCGGCGGCGGCCATGCCGATGTAGTGCATGCCGACGATGCTCAGGCCCATCACGCAAGCGGCGACGGCGCGCAGCCTTCGAATATGCGTGGAATGCTGCTGCAACCTGAATGCTATCCATAGCGCGACACCCGATACCGCAATCGCGATCGCCACGGACAGAAGGAACAAGGAGGGTATGTACTGGATACCTGGCCGCATGCGCAAGGCCGCCATGCCGCAGTAGTGCATGCCGGCAATCCCCGCGCCCATCAGCAGCGCGCCCACGGCCAGGCGCGGCCAGGGCAGGGTTTCCTGACGGACTATCCACAGGGCGAGCGCCGACGAAGCGATGGCGATCAGCAGGGAGAGCACGGTGATCGCCGGGTCGTAGCCCAGGGGAATTGGCAGGCTCAGGGCCAGCATGCCGACAAAATGCATGGACCAGATGCCCACGCCCATGGCGCAGGCGCCTCCGGCCAGCCATAGCCGTGCCACTCTCCCGGTGGTTCTGGTAATGCGTCCAGCCATGTCCAAAGCCGTATATGAAGCCAATATGGCGACGAAGATCGAGACCAGAACAAATGAGCTGCTGTAGCTGGTGGCTAGCATTGTTGTTTCGCGTTTTTATAAAAGTGATGAGTAGCCAGAAGCTGGTGTGCCGTGGCACACAGATGGGAGAAGAATGGCGCCAGGCAAATGTTTGCAGGACTCGACATTATATGTCTAAATATATATACATCGGTGGCGGGGTAGCGCGGTTGTCGTCCGCTATAACGGCATCAAGGGCGAATACTTGAATCCGGGGTTTTTATTGGCCGCCGCGCAGGCGTTCGATGGCGCGCCGATCGCGTTTGGTGGGACGGCCGGCGTTCAGGTCACGAGCCGGCTCGGGGGCCAGTCTGCGAAGCTCGGCGGCGCGTTCACGCGCGGCGATGCTGTCGGGGGTTTCCGTGTAAAGCTGCTGCGCGGCTTGCGCCGGGCCCCGGACATTGCTGACGGCCTGGACGATGACCGCGATGGTGGTGTCGCCCCGGCGGACCTCCACGTGATCGCCGGGCTTTACATCGCGCGAGGCTTTGGGCTGCTGCTGGTTCAACAGCACTCGTCCCTTGTCGATTTCCTGGGCGCACAGGCTGCGGGTCTTGAAAAACCTCGCCGCCCAAAGCCATTTGTCCAGCCGGATTTGCTCAGGCATGGCGGCGTCTGTGGGGGAGTGCGCGGAGCGTGGCGATAATCATGCAGGTATCGGGAGGCATGCGTGGCCTATATAGGAACCATGCCATTCTAATCCTCTCGGTCCCGACAATCCCGCGGATCGATCTTTATGCCTTCCATTGCTTCATTCCTTACTCTTGGCCGTTCGCGATCCGCAGGTTGGTTTGTGGCAGAATCCGAAGAGTCTTGATGGAGTGTGAAAATTGGAACTGTTGCGCCTGACCGCCTTGTTTGCGCTTACCGCCCTGGCGGAAATTGTCGGCTGCTATCTGCCCTGGCTGGTTCTCAAACAGGGGGGCAGTTTGTGGCTGCTTTTGCCCGCCGCCGCTTCCCTGGCGCTTTTCGCATGGCTGCTTACACTGCACCCGGCCGCGGCGGGAAGGATATATGCGTCCTACGGCGGCATGTACATTGTCGTTGCCCTGATTTGGCTGCGCATTGTCGATGGCGTGCCCTTGACGCGCTGGGATGTTTCCGGGGCGGCCCTCGCCTTGGCCGGCATGGCGGTGATTGCCTTGCAGCCCTCTTGACGCACGAGTCCATGAAACGGTAGGCGAGGCACGGAGTGCAGCTTGTAGCGTTGAAACTGAAAGGCCCCACCTTTTGGCGGGGCCTTGCTGCCGCTAGGGCAGTGAACACCTACGATGACGTGGTGTATGGGAACTGCCTCGAGGGCAGTCGTACTGCCCATGTGGCAGTGAGGTAACGATAGTTCAAAGCGAGCTGCCGGCCAACTAGGATTACTACCAATCCGCCGCCCGTCCATCGGAAAAATTGTTATTAAATTTAACTCCTGAATGGAGGGCTGTGTATCCGCCAACTGCCTGTCTGGCCGGCCTTGCCCGCATGTTCCATTGGTGCCGTTTTATGCGCTCGCTGTTTGCGCGGTGAGTCCCGCGGCGCCGCCGGGCTTGTCGTCGGGGCCTCCTTCGGGAACCGGCGTCGGGCCGTGGCCCGACAGGGCGGCGCTCAAGCTGTAAAGCGGGGCGAAGGATTCGGCCTGGGCCATGGGCCAGCTGACGCGGAAAATGGTTTGCCGGAACTTGCCTTCAAGCAGCTCGCCTTTTTGCAGATCGGGGAACAAGGCGGAAAGAACACGCACTTCGCTGCCCGAGATGCGGCGGGCAATATGGTGCGGCCGCAGCTCGCCGGGATGCGTCAGGCCGGCTGCGCCCAGCAGTTCCGAAAGAGCCTGCAGCGTATTGTGATGGAAATTCTTGACGCGCACGCATTTGTCCTCGACCACGAGCGCCGCCTGGCGTTTTGGATCTTGTGTCGTGACGCCGGTGGGGCAGCGGCCAGTGTGGCAGGCCTGGGCTTGCACGCAGCCCACCGCGAACATGAAGCCGCGTGCGGCATTGCACCAGTCGGCGCCCAGGGCCATGATGCGGGCCATGTCGAACGCACTGATGATTTTTCCGGATGCGCCCAGCTTTATTTTCTCGCGCAGGCCGATGCCGACCAGGGTGTTGTGCACCAGGCGCAGCCCTTCGCGCAGAGGCGTGCCCACGTGGTCGACGAATTCGATGGGCGCGGCGCCCGTGCCGCCTTCGGCGCCATCCACGACGATGAAGTCGGGGGTGATGCCTGTCTTGAGCATGGCTTTAGCAATGGCGAACCACTCCCAGGGATGG
>JBEBXF010000210.1:0-6339 GCA_040391725.1 Eoetvoesiella caeni
TGCTGGAATCAAAATCCAGTGCCTTAACCAGCTTGGCGATTCCCCAATTAATCTTGCAACCAGTGCCTTAGCGGATGATCGACAAGGCCCGGGCAAGCCCACGCGTTATCGACGACTGCGTCGTCACCGGTACTGCTGCTACTGCTGCTTTTATCACTTTTGCAGCGTATTTTACCGATAATTTCCTGCTGACATCCAGCCGCTTGTTCCATGCTTACAAATTCAGCAAAAAGACAAGCGCCCGATCCCGTCATTCTTGGCTGGATTCCTTGTTCGAGCAGCCATTCGGCTGCGCGGCGAACCGCGGGATACCTGCCAAAAACAACCGGCTCCAAATCGTTGCGGCCAAAAAAAGGAACCTGGCCTTCGAATCTGCGAGTATCTCGTCGATTCAAGCTACCGCTTTTTTCCGCTTCAATTTTTTGCCAATCAGCAAAGACCGACATTTTGATGCATGGAGAATCTCTTGTCAAATCGGGGGCGGAAAACACCCCTGCGGTCGGCACCTTCTGATGCGGCTGCACCACGACGTAGGCGCGCTCGGGCACGCCGACCGGACTCAGTATTTCGCCTATGCCTTCGGCGAAGGCCGGCTGGCCGAACACGAAGACCGGCACATCCGCCCCCAGGGGCAGGGCCAGCCGCATCAGCGCCTGCCGATCCAGGCCCGTCTTCCATAAGCGATCGAGGGCGATGAGCGTGCTGGCGGCATCGCTGGATCCCCCGCCCAGGCCGGCGCCGGCGGGAATCCGCTTTACGTAATGAATGTGGGCGCCCTGTCTCGTGCCGGTGGCCTGCTGCAAGGCCCGGGCCGCCCGCGCGACCAGATCCTGGGCGGGATCCATGCCCTCGACGGCGCTGTCGCACACAATGCGGCCATCCGCGCGCAAATCGAAATTCAGCGTGTCGTACAGGCCGATGAAGCGGAACACCGACTGCAGGAGGTGGTAGCCGTCGGGCCGGCGGCCCACGACGTGCAGGAAAAGATTGATCTTGGCCGGCGCCGGAACGTCGTACAGTGCCATGCCCGCTTATTCGCCGTCGACGACCAGGCGCACGCTGATGTCGCGATCCGCTTCGTCGCGGCTCAGCCTGAGCAGGCGGGGGCCCTGGGTGTCGTAGTTCGACAAGGCTACCTGCCAGCCCGCCTGCTCGAACCCCATGGGCTGCCCTGCCGGGTTCTTTTTCAATCCGCTGACAGGCGCCGCGCCGGTCTGCCCGCGCAGCCAGTCGCGCAAGCCGGCAACGGGAATCGGGCTGCCCAGCACCTTGGCCACCAGCGCATCGGGATCAGCGGCGCTTTCGACGTCGCCGTTGCTGCGTGTCATGACTGCCATGCGGGTCGAAACCTTGACCCGCGCCAGCGTGCTGCCCAAGGGATTGGCCAGGTCGAGCACCAACTGGCTGCCCGCATCGTGCCAGGCAAAACCGCCCTGCACCGCATCTTGATGGCCATCGCGATACGCCACGGTGACGGCAAAGCGGCCTGTACGATCAAAGGCCTGGCCACCACTTTCGCCGACGATCTTGTTCGGGGTGGCGCATGCCGCCAGCAGCAGCCCGCAAAAGCCGGCCAGCGCGACCGCCCGCCAGCGCCTTGCCCAGGCTGCCATCATGGCAGCTTCACCTTGAAGCGCTCCAGCGTCTTCAGCAGGGTTTCGTTGTCGGGATCCTTGGCCATGCCGGCCGCCCAGACCTTGCGGGCCTCGTCATGCCGCTTCAGCTTCCAGAGCACTTCGCCCAAATGGGCGGACACTTCGGCAATGGGCATGATGTTGTACGAGCGCTGTAGATACCCCAGCGCCGCCTGCAGGTCGTTGACCCGATAAAAATACCAGCCGACGCTGTCCAGGATGAAGGGACTGTCGGGCTGCAGGTCCAGGGCCCGCTCGAGCAAGTCCTGGGCTTCGTCCAGCCGCGTGTTCTGATCGGCCAGGGTATAGCCCAGCGCGTTGTAGGCATCGGCGTCGTTGGGCTCCAGCTCGATGACGCGCCTCATCAGTTTCTCGAACTCGTCCAGCTTGCCCTGCCTTTCGTACAGCATGCCCAGGTCGAACTTGATTTCGGCGCTGTTGGGCAGGCTTTTATCAGCCTTGACCAGGACGTCGACGGCCTGGTCGGTGCGCCCGGCATCGCGATAGATGGCGCTCATGGTCAGGGCCTTCACCGCCCGCTCGTGGCGGCTTTGCGCCTTGGCCGAGTCTATGGTCTTGCGCGCCTGCGGAATATTGCCCAGGCGCCCCTGCAGCACAGCCTGGTGAATGCGGGCCTGGAACACCAGCGCGGGGTCGTCGATAAGCTCCAGCTGCTTGATCGCCTCGTCCAGCTGGTTTTGTTTTTCAGCGATCTTGACCAGCAGAAGGCGGGCGTCCGAGGCGTCCGACATGGCATTGCTGGCCCGGTCGTCGATGGACTGGCGGCGCTGCGTCTGGACGTTGATGTACTCGTTCAGCAAGGCCTTGGCCTGGTCGTAGCGCCCGGCCTGGAAATTGACCTCGGCCTCGGTATAGAGCAGGTCGAAGTCCTCGGGCGCGGCCTGGCGCATGCGATGCACCAGCGCCAGCGCGCCCTCGAAATCCTTGCGGTCGACCAGCCGGCCGGCCAGCAGCAGTTGCAGCCGGCGCGCCTGGGGGTGCTTGTCGATGAAATCGTAGGCGGACTGTATGGCCTGGCCCGGATCGTCCTTCAGGCCGTATTCGAGCAAGCGCTGCGCCGCCGGTTCGGAATTGGGATCCATGGCCAGCACCCGGCGCGCCTCGTCCAGGGCCCGGGTAACATCGCCGGCCGCCCAGGCCGCATCGGACAGCGCCAGGTGGGCGACGGGCAGCTTGCGCGCCGAATCATCCAGCGCTTGATCCAGGATTTCCAGCGCCACCTTTTTGTCGTTCAGCTTACTGACGATGACCAGCGCCTGGCCGATGGCCATGCTTTTATCGCTGGCCTTGGCAATGCGTTCGCGCAGCGCCAGGGCCATGCCTGCGGTCTGGCCGTTCGAGGCCGCCAGCGCCAGGGAGCTGGCTACCGCTTCCTGGTCGCCGGGTGCAAGAAACGCCCACTCCTGCGCGGCCTCCTGGGCGCGGCGCATATTGTGGTCGACAATGGATAATTGAAACGCCTTTTTCGCCAGGCGCGGATCCGATGTGTCTTTGGCCAGATCCAGATACCCCTGGCTGGCCGTATCGTAGTCGCCGCGCTGGGCCGCGATTTCGGAAGCCAATATACGATAGAGGAGATCACCGGTCAGGTTGACGACGGGCGGTTCGCCGGCCCGCAGCCGGATCTGCTCGACGTGCTGGCCCGGGCCTGCTTCCGGGGCGGCAAAGGCCGCGACGGGAATCTGCAGGAACAAGCTGGAAAAAACAGCCAAAAAAACAGAGTTTGAAGGTTTCATTCATCAGAACCATTGCCGCCGAGGCCGAATGGCCCGACATGGCAAAATAACATAACGTTTTAGTTTTATTAGGATGTTAGCACCCCGACATGCCAGAACTGCCAGAAGTTGAAACCACGCGTCGCGGAATAGCGACGATTATGCCCGGACATGTGCTCAAACGGCTTATTGTGCATGAATCACGCATGCGCTGGCCTGTTCCGCCCGGCCTTTCGGGCCTGGTCCAGGGCCAGAAAGTGCAAAGCTGCGAGCGCCGGGGCAAATACCTGCTGATCAATTTTGCGGCCGGCACGATGATCGTCCATCTCGGCATGTCGGGATCGCTGCGCCGCGTGGCGCTGGATGAAGAGCGGCGCAAGCACGACCATGTCGAATGGGTGTTCGAGCATGCGCGGTTCCTGCTGCACGACCCGCGCCGCTTCGGCGCCGTGCTCTGGCACCCGGCGGCCGACGGCTCCATCCTGCAACACCCGCTGCTTGCCAAGCTGGGGCTGGAGCCCTTCGACCCCTTGTTCACCCCCGAATGGCTGCACCGGCATCTGCAAGGCAAGAACCTGGCCATCAAGCAGGCCTTGCTGGCCGGCCAGATCGTGGTGGGCGTGGGCAATATCTATGCGTCGGAAGCCCTGTTCCGCGCGCGCATCCACCCCGAGACCGCCTCGGGGAAGCTCTCGCTGAAACGCTGCACACTGCTGTGCGACGCGGTGCGGGCGACCCTGGCCGACGCCCTGGAGTCGGGCGGCAGCACCTTGCGGGATTATGTGAACGCCAGCGGACAGGCCGGCGCCTATTTCGAAATCCACGCGGCCGTCTACGACCGCGAAAAACAAGCCTGCCGCCAATGCGCGACGCCCATACGCAAAATCGTGCAGGGCCAGCGCGCCACGTACTTCTGCCCGAAATGCCAGCGCAAATAAGCCAACGCCCATAAAGCCCGAACCGGAACCGCCGGCTCATGGCCTTGCCGGCCGGGCGGCGGCCCCGGCCGCGACTATGGGAATATCAGGGCAAGTGCAGCAGCACGGGCAGCCACCCGCAGCCCTGGGCGTATTCGATGAACTCGAAAACGGGCACGGCCAGGAAATACGGCAGCGCGTCGCGCACCGTATTCCATAATCCGCCGATATCGATCAGCAGGTCTTTATCGGACTGCCACCGCGAAAGCCTGGGCCAGAAGCGCGGCACTCGCGTGCAATAGCCGTCGAACTGCGGCCCGAATACCTTGCGCAGCAAGACCTCTTCCTGGCCGATGACATAATTGAACACACCGTAGACGCACAAGGCCAGGAGCAGGCCGAAGACGATGCTGCCGGTCTGGGCGCCAATTCCCACAACCGCCAGAACCGAAAAGAAATAAAGCGGGTTGCGGCTGATGGAATAAGGCCCTTGCTGGATCAGCGTCGCGCCCTTATGGCCGCCCAAATACAAAATGCACCAGCTACGTCCCAGGAAGGCCGTGAAAATAAGCGCCAGGCCCAGCCATTCTATGCCGCGATGCATGGACGACCCGCTTGCCCAGGTCGAAGCCAGGAAGGGTGAAATGAATACGGCAAGAATTCCCAACGCGGTCAGCGTATGGCGCCGCCGCACCTGGACAATGGACAGCCGCCTCCAGATTTCATCGATGCTGCTTTCGGAAAGCGCGGACGGACGGTGGTGGGCGGTAGAGGAAAAAAACATGCAATCGTTCCTTCGCAAAACAAGCCGGTGCACACACATGCACAACTCAGCCGCCTGCCAGCATACGAAACACAGCATGAAAAAAACGTTGATTATTTCTGAATGAAAGCTGAATCGCCCGGCGGGCGCCTGCCCGGCAAGGCCTTCGCATGCGTCGAAGGCTGGCCTGCCGCGAAAACCGGCTTTTAACGCTGAGCGAAGCAAAGGGTGAATGTCGTGCCCGTGGACGGCCCTTGATGGACGGATTCGACGCTCAAGCGCCATCGGTGCAAGTCGCACACCCGCTTGGCGATCGCCAGCCCCAGGCCGCGCCGCGCATCCTGCCGGCCGCCCCCGATGGAATCCGGATCGTCGACGTCGCTGCGCCGATGGCTGTAGTAACGCTCGAAGACCAAAGGCAGAATCTGCGCAGGAATGCCCCGCCCATCGTCGGCGAACCGCAAGCAGCCTTCCTGCCCGACACCGACTGTGAGCGTCGCGGGCGCGGCATGCTCGATGGCATTGCGCACAAGGTTGCGCATGACGATCAACACGGCATACGGATCCAGCACCAGGCGCATCGTCTCCGGAATCTCGTTGCGCAGCACCAGGCCCGTTTTCTCGGCTTCGGGCTGCAGCGCCATCCAGGCCTCGTCCAGGCTTTGCCGCAAGGACAGGCTTACGGGATGGCTGAGTTCGGGGCGCGTCAATGCCAGCGCGCTGGCCAGGCTGCTGGTTGCCGCATCGATGCTGGCAATGATCCGCTTCAGGCGCATGGCGGTATCCGCGGACAGCGCCGGGTCGAACAACGCCATTTCTCCGTCGCTGCGGATCGCGGCCAGCGGCGTGCGGATTTCGTGGCTGAGATTCGAGGTGAATTCGCGCTCGAAGGCAATGGACTCTTCCACCCGGTTCTGCACGCGATTGAACACCTCCACCAGCCGACCCATTTCGTCGTCCCTGGCCACCCTCAGGTTTGGCGCGCCGGGCGCCCAGGTGGACAGGCGGTCGGTCAGATCCTGCATGGGACCCACCACCAGCCGTCCCAGCCAGCGGGCCAGAAACAGCGCCCCCAGGACGCAGAAAAGCCCAAGCGCGGCCATGATCAGCCCGAATTCGGTGACGCGGTCTTCATGCGCCGTTGCGTCGTAGCGCAAATAAAGCATTCCCTCGGGGGTGTTCCGAACCAGAACGTGCCAGGTCTGCTTTTCGGGAGACAGCAAGTGCAGGCCCGCGCCCAAGGGCTTCAAGAGTTCAGGCAGCATCCGGGCATCGTCGCGATCGGCGAC
>JBEBXF010000211.1:0-6337 GCA_040391725.1 Eoetvoesiella caeni
AAGCCGTCCATCTACGACATGATCCGCTTCGAGCAGTTCAATCTGCTGTCGCCTTCCTGGCCGACGGATCAAAAGTTCGATGCGATTTTTTGCCGCAACACCATGATTTATTTCGACAAGCCGACGCAAACCCGTATTTTGGAGCGCTTCGCGTCGGTCATGAAAAAAGGCGGCGTGCTGTTCGCGGGGCATTCCGAAAACTTCACCTATCTGACCAAGGCGTTTCAACTGCGCGGCCAGACTGTCTATACCGTTGTGTCCTGAGTGTCATGGTGACTGCATTCTGCGTTAATTGTGAAAGGCCCTGCCCATGAAAAAAATCCGTGTTCTGTGTGTGGACGACTCGGCGCTGGTGCGTGGCCTGATGACTGAAATCATCAACAGCCATCCCGACATGGAGGTGGTTGCGGTGGCTCCCGATCCGTTGGTAGCGCGCGAGCTCATCAAGGCGCACAACCCCGACGTGCTGACGCTGGACGTCGAAATGCCGCGCATGGACGGCCTGGATTTTCTTGAAAGGCTGATGCGGCTGCGCCCCATGCCCGTGGTCATGGTGTCGTCGCTGACTGAGCGCAACTCCGAGGTCACGCTGCGCGCGCTCGAACTGGGCGCGGTGGATTTCGTGACCAAACCCAAGCTGGGCCTGCGCGACGGCCTGATGGAATACAGCGACCTCATCGCCGACAAGATCCGCGCCGCGGCGCATTCGCGTCCCCGTCCGCGCCAGGCGCCCGCGGCCGATGCGGCGCCGGCCAGGCGGCTTACCCATGTGTTCTCGACCACCGAGAAGCTGATCGTCATCGGCGCTTCAACGGGGGGCACCGAGGCGATCCGCCAGGTGCTCGAGCCCATGCCGTCCAATAGCCCGGCCATTCTCATTACCCAGCACATGCCGGCGGGTTTCACCCGGTCGTTCGTACAGCGCCTGGACAATCTTTGCGACGTGCAGGTTCACGAAGCCGAGGACGGCCAGCGTGTGCTGCCCGGGCATGTCTATCTGGCGCCGGGCGGCGTGGCGCACATGAAGCTGGCAAAATCCGGGGCGAACTACGTCGTGCGCCTGGAGGAGAGCGAGCCGGTCAACCGGCACCGGCCCTCGGTCGACGTGCTGTTCCATTCGGTGGCGCAGGTGGCCGGGAAAAACGCCGTGGGCGCGCTGCTGACCGGCATGGGCAAGGACGGCGCGCTGGGCCTGCTGGCCATGAAGCAGGCGGGCGCCATTACCTACGCCCAGGACGAGGCGACGTGCGTGGTGTTCGGCATGCCGCGCGAAGCCTTGCACATCGGCGCCGCCGACGAGGCCTTGCCGTTGCCCAATATCAGTGAACGTTTATTGAAAAGTGCGGGATCGTATGGCCATCGGGTCTGATGCGGGATTGGCCCGGGCTCGAGGCGCAAGCCTCTTGCTCCGGGCCGGAGTTCTTCATCGGGATGGCTGTTTATTATTTTTGGAGAGTATCAAGTGGTACAGAAAACCATCAAAATTCTAGTGGTTGACGACTTTCCCACTATGCGCCGGATCATCAAGAACCTGCTCAAGGACCTGGGGTTCGAGAACGTCGACGAGGCGGAAGACGGCGCCATGGGCCTGGAAAAGCTGCGCAACGGCAACTTCGATTTCGTGGTGTCCGACTGGAACATGCCCAATATGGATGGGCTGGTCATGCTCAAGGAAATCCGCGCCGACGCCAATTTGGCGAAACTGCCGGTGTTAATGGTCACCGCCGAGGCCAAGAAGGAAAACATCATCGCAGCGGCGCAGGCCGGCGCCAACGGTTACGTCGTCAAGCCGTTCACCGCGGCCACGCTCGAAGAGAAGCTGAACAAAATCTTCGAGAAGCTCGAATTCTGAGGAGGAAGATGGCATGAATACAGCAGTAAATTCCGCCGCGGCGGATCATACTCAACCTCCCGAAAACCTGATTCTGAAGATTGCCCAACTGACGCGCATGCTGCGTGAAAGCATGCGCGAGCTGGGCCTGGACCAGGCCATCAAAGAAGCGGCCGAAGCCATACCGGATGCGCGCGACCGTCTCGACTACGTGGCCCGCATGACCGAGCAGGCCGCCAACCGCGTGCTGAACGCGGCCGAGGAAATCCAGCCCATGCAAGAGCAACTGCAAAGCCAGGCCAAAAGCCTGGATGCGCGCTGGCAGGCCTGGTTCGATCATCCGGTCGAGCTCGACCAGGCCCGCGAGCTGGTGGACGACACACGCTCCCTGCTCAAGGAAATCCCCCGGAAAACGCAAAAGGCCCAGGAAAATCTCATGGAGATCATCATGGCCCAGGATTTTCAGGATCTGACCGGCCAAGTGATCATGCGCATGCTGGGCGTGATAGGCGCCATCGAAACCGAACTGGTGCAAGTGCTGATCGACAACGTCCCGCAGGAAAAGCGCGAGGAAACCCGTTCCTTGTTGAACGGGCCGCAAGTCAACACCGACGGCAAGGTGGATGTCGTCACCAGCCAGGATCAGGTGGACGATTTGCTGGCAAGCCTGGGTTTATAAGGATTGCCGGTCCGGCAGCGTGTCGGGATCATGGCCTTGAAGTTTGCCGGCCAGTATGTTTGTTGCGGGTCACTTTGAAATTTACAAGGAGGCGGAGCATGAAGCATAAAAACAGGCGCACCCTGGGCGTGTTCAGCTTGCTGCGGCAACTGACGTCGGGGCGGGCCACGTTTTCCGACCGGGCCTGGACGTTCAGCCCGTTGGCGTTGCCGCTGTCGCGGTTCTTGTCGGTGGTTCGAAAAGGCCTGGTCTCCATGCGCGAGGCCAGCATCGACATTGCCCTGAACACCGCGCGCCTGGATTCCCAGGCCCAGGCGTGCCGGGCCATGGCGTCCGAACAGGCCGGCGAGGCGCAGGCGCTGGCCGCCAGCGGCAGCCAGATCGCGGCGCTTTCCGAGCAAACGGCGGCCGGCGTCAACGACATCGCCCAGGCTTGCAGCGCGCAACTGGAGGCCGCCAATAAAACGCTGGACCAGCTTACCGAGTTGCAGCAGCGCGTGGGCCGCGTCGCCGCCGAAATGGAAACGTTTTCGCAGGTGGTTTCCCAGCTCAGCCAGCGAGCCCAGTCGGTGGACGACACCAGCCGGCTCATCAAGGACATTGCCTTGCAGACGCATCTGCTGGCTTTGAACGCGGGGGTCGAGGCGGCCCGGGCGGGCGATGCGGGCAGGGGGTTCGCCGTGGTGGCCAGCGAAGTCGGCAAGCTGGCCGAGCGCGTCAACTCGGCGACGGGCGATATCGTCCGCCATGCCGGCGAAATCCTCGGCCTCGTCGCCGATACCCGGGGCAAGACCGATGCCATGCATGTGGACATGGCCGCTTCCGAGCAGGTGGTCGGCAGTTTTTCAGGCGACTTCGCGCGTTTCGTGGATGAGTTCCGCCACATGGATCGGCAAATGGGGCAGGTGGCCCAAAATGTCGCTCAGGTGAACAGCACCAATCACGACATGAGCCGCGCGGTATCCCGCATTGCCGTGCTCAGCGCCGATGTTCAGTCCCGCATGGCTTCCATGGGCGATCAGGTGCAGGGGGTGCGCTCCAAGACCGAAAGCCTGCAACGCCAATTGACCGCATTGCGAACCGGCGACACGGCGTTCGACTGGCTGGCTTCGACCTTGCGCGGCATGCGCAAATCATGCGTCAGGCTGCTCGAGCAAACCCATGCCCAGGGCGTCGATATTTTCGACCAGCAATACCGGCGCATTCCGGGCAGCAATCCGGCGCGGTACAACACGCTTTATGATGCCGTCATCGAGCGGCTTCTCCAGCAAATGCTCGACAACGTGCTCGATTCCATTCCGGCGGGGATGTATTCGGTGCTTATCGACAGCAAGGGGTATTGCCCGTCTCACAATACCCGCTACAGCAAGCAGCCCACCGGCGAGGTCGCGCACGACACCGTGCACGTGCGCAACAAGCGTATTTTCGACGATGCCTTCAGCCTGGCGGCCGTGAGGAACGAGCGTGGGGTCTTGTGCCAGACGCATATGCGCGATACGGGCGAGATCATTACCGACTTTTCCCTCCCCGTGGATGTCGGCCATCGGCGCTGGGGAGCGGTGCGCATCGGCGTCGATTACAACCGCTTCGAAGAACTGGCCAGCGCCGCCATGGCGAAAGCCGCGGCTTGAGGCCGGGTCCGGGCCTGTCCCGGCCCGGGCTCGCCCTGGTTCCGGAGCGGGGGGCTCCTTAGCCTGAATTAAGCGCCTTTATAGGCGTTGCTTCGCCTATCGTGCTTCGCGGGCATCTATAGAATGATGTCGACGATGGCACGATTGTGATATTTGCATGGCTGAGGACAGCGATCTCGAAAAAACCGAATCCGCCACTCCGCGGCGCCTGGAAAAGGCGCGTGAGGAGGGGCAGATCGTTCGTTCGCGCGAGCTCAATACGTTCATGCTGCTGGCCGCGGGGGTGGCGGCGCTGTGGTTCAACGGCGACTACCTGTTCCGCACGCTGCGCGGCATCCTGCGCTCGGGACTGTGGTTCGACCTGAGGGTGGGCCAGGATACGGCGGTCATGACCGCCGTTGCGGCCAATTCGGTCTGGCAGGCGGTCAAGGGCCTGGTTCCCGTGTTCGGCACCCTGGTGGTCGTCGCGGTGCTGTCGTCGGTGGCGCTGGGGGGCTTCATGTTCTCGACCAAGGCGCTGGAGCCCAAGTTCGAACGCCTGAACCCGCTCAAGGGCGTGATGCGCATGTTTTCGGCGCAGACCCTGGTCGAGCTGGTCAAGACCTTGCTCAAGGCGGGCGTCATCGGCGTGATAGGCGCCATGGTCATCACGCACTATCGGGACGAGATGATTGCCCTGATGCATGCCACGCCCAGCGAGGCGCTGGCCAGGGGATTGCAGTTGGTGACCTTGTGCTGCGCCTTGATCGTGGGGGCCTTGTTTCTCATCGTGGCCATCGATGCGCCGTGGCAGCTCTGGAGCCACTATAAAAAGCTGCGCATGTCGCGTGAAGACGTCAAGCAGGAGCACAAGGAAAGCGACGGCGATCCGCACGTGAAAGGGCGCATCCGCCAGCAGCAGCGCGCCATGGCGCGGCGGCGCATGATGTCCGAAGTGCCGGGCGCCGACGTGGTGATCACGAACCCCACCCATTACGCCGTGGCGCTGGCCTACCAGGAGGGGCAGAGCGGAGCGCCTCGCGTCGTTGCCAAAGGCTCGGGCCTCGTGGCCGCGCGCATCCGCCAGTTGGCCGAGGAAAACAAGGTTCCCATGCTCAGCGCGCCGCCGCTGGCGCGCGCCCTGCATCATAATGTCGAGCTTGGCCGGGAGATTCCGGTCGAGCTGTATTCGGCCGTGGCGGAAGTCCTGGCCTGGGTCTATCAGCTTCGCACCTGGAACCCGGGCTTTGGATCCGAGCCTTCCAGGCCTGCCAATTTGTCCGTTCCCGCCGGCTTCGATCCGCAAGGCGGCGCGGGAACTCTTGCCCATAATTCATGAACAGCATTCTTACCCTGATTAAAAGCAATGGCTTGCAGCACGCACGCCTGATGGCCGGCCCCGTCCTGATCCTGATGGTTCTGGGCATGATGATCCTGCCGCTGCCCCCGGTCATCTTGGATCTGCTGTTCACGTTCAATATTTCCCTGTCGGTCATTATCTTGCTGGTGGCCATGTTCACCAAGAAGCCGCTGGATTTCGCGGCCTTCCCCGCCGTACTGCTGTTCGCCACCTTGCTGCGCCTGGCGCTCAACGTGGCCTCCACGCGAGTGGTGCTGATGCACGGGCACAAAGGGCCCGACGCGGCGGGCCAGGTCATCGAGGCGTTCGGCCATTTTCTGGTGGGCGGCAACTTCGCGGTCGGGATCATCGTGTTCGTCATCCTGGTCATCATCAATTTCGTGGTCATCACCAAGGGTGCGGGCCGTATCGCCGAAGTGGGCGCCCGCTTCACCCTGGACGCCATGCCCGGCAAGCAGATGGCCATCGATGCCGACCTGAACGCTGGCCTGATCGGCGAGGACGTGGCCCGCAAGCGCCGTGCCGAGGTGGGGCAGGAAGCCGAGTTCTATGGCTCCATGGACGGCGCCAGCAAGTTCGTGCGCGGCGACGCGGTCGCGGGGTTGTTGATCATGGTCATCAACATTATCGGCGGCCTGATCGTCGGCGTGGCTCAGCATGGGCTGAGCTTTTCCGACGCCGGCCGGGTGTATACCCTGCTGACCATCGGCGATGGCCTGGTCGCCCAGATTCCAGCCCTGGTCATTTCGACGGCGGCCGGCGTGGTGGTGTCGCGCGTGGCGACGGACGAGGACGTCGGCCAGCAGATGGTCAGCCAGCTGTTTGCGAATCCGTCCGTCATGTTCATTACGGCCGCG
>JBEBXF010000212.1:0-6328 GCA_040391725.1 Eoetvoesiella caeni
AGCTTGTGTAGCGCTGTTGGCGCAGCGTGGCGACATGATCAATATTCACACCCAGCTCAATCATCAGCATGCCTTTTCATTCCACAAACCGCGGCTAGCCGCCCTGGCCCGGTGCGGGCGCCGCGCTCGCCTGGGCCGAGTTTTCCAGCCAGCCCCCGCCAAGGGCCTTGTATAGTTCGACCCGATTGCTCAGGGAATTCAGCCCGGCCTGCAGGAACTGCTGCTGAGCGGTGTACAAGGATATCTCGGAGGTCTGTACCTGCAGGAAGCTGTCGATGCCGTTGTCGTAGCGCATTTGAGCCACCTCCAGGGACTTCAGCGAAGCATCCTCCAGCGAACGCAAGGCATCCAGCTGCGCCGTATAAGTCGCTTCGCCCGCCAGGGCATCGGCCTTTTCCCGGAAAGCCGTCTGGATGGTTTTTTCGTACTGCGCGACGGCAATATTCTTGCGCGCCTTGGCCAGATCCAGATTGCCGCTGACGCCGCCCGAGAATATCGGCATGGTCAGTTGCGGCGTAAACGACCAGAAGCGCTGGTCGCCGGTGAACAGACCGCCCAGCGCGGGGCTGGCGAACCCCAACAGGCCCGTGATGGATATATTGGGAAAGAACGCCGCGCGGGCCGCGCCGATATTGGCATTGGCGCCCATCAGGTCGTGCTCGGCGCCCATGATGTCGGGCCGGCGCGTCAGCAGTTCGGAAGGCAGCCCGGCCGGCACCGAAGCCACCAGTTGATCCTTGCCGAACGGCGCACCCGCCGGCAAGTCGGCCGGCAGCGGCTCGCCGACGAGCAGCTGCAGCGCATTGCCCGCCTGCGCCTGCGCGCGTCTGGCGCTTTGCAGGTCGGCCCGCGCCGTATCGACCTGGGTCTTGGCCTGGTACAGATCGAGCGCACCCGCCACGCCCAGATCGTAGCGCTGCTTGACCAGGTCGTAGGAGGCCTGGCGCGATTTCAGCGTTTTTTGCACAAGCTCTTGCTGCAGCTGCGCGGTGCGCAGTGAAAAATACGCTTCCGCCACCTGGGCGACCAGGCTTATATGCACCGTGCGTTGCGCCTGCTCGGTCGACAGATACTGCTGATAGGCTGCCTCGGTCAGGCTCTTGACCCGGCCGAAGAAATCCAGCTCGAACGACGTCGTGCCGATGCCTGCCTGATATGAACGCGACACGGCGGGCGCGTCGGAGGAAGAGCGCATGTTCTCGGGAGTGTGCTGCACCTGCCCATTTGCGCCGATACCTATCGTAGGCAGGCGGTCGCTTTGCTGAATGCCGAACTGGGCGCGCGCTTCCTGCACGCGCTCGACGGCGATGCGCATGTCGCGATTGTTCTTGAGCGACAGCTCGATCAACGCCAGCAGGCGCGGATCGCGGAAAAATTCGCGCCAGCCCAGGTCGGCCGTGACCGCCACGCTGGTTGCCGACTTCGCGGCGTCCGGCTGAAGCTGATCGGGGTACTGGGCAGGCACCGGAGCCGCCGGGCGTTCATAGCGCGGCGCCAGCGAGCAGCCAGCCAGGGCCAGCGTTGCGGCCAGGGACAATGCCGTTAATCGAAAATATCGTTGACTCATGCTTGTCCCCCGTCTTCAGGCGTATGGGGCTCCGATTGATTGGGCTGTGCGTGATGAACCTTGGTCAGCGGCGCCATGTGCGCATGAGCGCCTGTCAGCTTGGGCTTGGTCTTGAACAAGGACAGCACGACGACAAAGAAGGTGGGCACGAACAGCATGGCCAGCGGAGTGGCCGCCAGCATGCCGCCCAGCACCCCCAGACCCACCGCGTTCTGGCTTGCATGGCTGGCGCCAGTGGCGATGGCCAGCGGCACCACGCCCAGGATGAACGCGAACGAGGTCATGAGGATCGGACGGAACCGCAAGCGCGCCGCTTCGATCGTGACATCGAAGATGTTCGCCCCCTGCGCGTAGGTGTCCTTGGCGAATTCCACGATAAGAATCGCGTTCTTGGCCGCCAGCCCCATGACCGTGATCATGCCCACCTGGAAGTACACATCGTTGGACATGCCCAGCGCGGACACGAGCGCCACGGCGCCCAGCATGCCCAAAGGCACCATCAGCATGACGGAAAGCGGAATCGCCCAGCTTTCATACAAGGCGGCCAGCAGCATGAAGACGACCAGCATGGCCAGCCCCAAAAGAATGACCGACTGGCTGCCCGCCTGCTTTTCCTGGTAGGAAAGCCCGGTCCACTCATGGCCGAAGCCGGCAGGAAGCTGGGCGACCAGTTTTTCCATTTCGGCCATGGCCTGGCCGGTGGAATAGCCGGGCGCGGCGGAGCCGCCGATGCGGACGGACTCGTAGCTGTTGTAGCGCACGACCTGCACGGGCCCCTGCTTCCACTCGGCCTTGACGAACGAGGACAAGGGAACAGGCTGGCCGCTGCTGTTGACGGCATTGAGCTTCATGATGTCGTCGACGTTCATGCGGTGCTGTGCGTCGGCCTGCACCCAGACGTTCTGCACCCAGCCCATATTGGGAAACTGGGCGACATACGACGAACCGAGAGCCGTGGCGATCAAGGTGGAGACTTCGCTGAAGTCGACGCCAAGGGCCGCGGCCTTCTCCCGGTCGATGGTCAGGTCGAGTTGGGAACCGGCGCTCAGGCCGGTGATGCGGGTATTGGCCAGGATCGGGTTTTTCGCAGCCATTTGCAATAGCTGCTGAGTGCCCGCCATCAAGGCGTCATGCCCGACGCCGCCCCGGTCTTCCAGCCTCATGTCGAAGCCCGCCGCGTTCCCCAACGATGAAATGGCCGGAGGCACCACCGAGAAAACCATGGAGTCGGGCAAGCCGAACAGCAATTGCTGGTTTGCCTTGGCAGCCAGGGCCTGGGCGGAGTTGGCGGCTCCCTTGCGTTCGGAAAAGTCCTTGAGCGGCACAAAAGCAATGGCGGCATTCAGGCCGTTGCCGTTGAAGCTGAAACCCTGCACCGTCAGGACATTGGCAACCTGGGGCTGCTTCATGTAGAACTGCTCGACCTTTTCGATGGTCTCGATGGTCCGGTTGGCGGTGGAGCCAGCCGGCAACTCGATATTGGAAATGATGTAACCCTGGTCTTCCTCGGGCAGGAAGCCCGTGGGCAGGCGGAAGTACATGACGCCCAGCACGATCAGCAGCAGCAGGTATATGAACATCATGCGTCCGCTGCGCTTCAGGCTGCGGCCGACCCAGCCCTCGTATCTGGTGGTAACCCGATCGAACGACTTGTTGAACCAGCCGAAAAACCCCTTTTTGGTTTCATGGTGGCCCTTGGGTATGGGCTTGAGTATGGTGGCGCACAGCGCGGGGGTGAAAGTAAGCGCCAAAAAGCCCGAGAAGAAAATGGATACCGCCATGGCCATGGAAAACTGGCGGTAGATGACGCCAACCGAACCGCTCATGAACCCCAGCGGCAGGAACACCGTGGCCAATACCAGGGTCATGCCAACCACGGCTCCGGTGATCTGCGGCATGGCCTTCTTGGTGGCTTCGCGCGGCGGCAAGCCTTCCTCGACCATGATGCGCTCGACGTTCTCGACCACCACGATGGCGTCATCGACGAGAATACCAATGGCCAGCACCATGGCGAACATGGTCAGCACATTGATGGAAAAGCCCAAAGCCAGCATCACGGCGAACGCCCCAAGGATGGCAATGGGCACCACCAAGGCGGGAATCAAAGTGTAGCGCACGTTCTGCAGGAAGACGAACATCACGATGAACACCAGCACCATGGCTTCGAACAACGTGTGCACCACCTGCTCGATCGATATCTGCACGTAGGGCGTTGTGTCGTAGGGAATGGAATAGGTGATGTTGCCCGGGAAGTAGGCCGACAGCTCCTTCATTTTTTCCTTGACCCCTTGAGCGGTGGACAAGGCATTGGCGTTGGCGGCCAGCGAGATGGCAAAAGCCGCGGTAGGCTTGCCATTAAGACGCGCCCCGAACTGATAGGAATCCGAGCCGATTTCCACCCGCGCCACATCGCCGACCGTCACACGAGAGCCATCGACGTTGGACCGCAGGACGATGTTTTCAAAGTCTTTGACGCTGGACAGCTGGCCGTTGACGACGATAGGCGCAGTAACGCGCTGGCTGTCGGGGTTGGGCGGCGCGCCGATGATGCCCGCCGAGATGAGCGTGTTTTGTTTAGCGACCGCGGCATTGACCTGGGCCATGCTCAGGCCGTAGCCCACGAGCTTGTCGGGATCCACCCAGATGCGCATGGCGCGCGGCGCCGCGAACAACTGGAATTTACCCACGCCCGGCACCCGCGACACGGCATTTTGCACGTTGCGGGTAATGTAGTCGGCCAGCGCGGTCTGATCCAGCGACCCGTCGGTCGACGACATGGTGGCCACCAGCAGGAAGTTCGAATTGCTTTGCCGAACCTGCAGACCTTGTTTCGTCACGGCTTCCGGCAGCTTGGCCGTTACGTTGGAGATGCGGTTCTGCACATCGACCTGCGCCAGATCGGGATCCGTGCCCGGTGCGAACGTGGCGGTGATTTCCGCCTGCCCATAGGAGTCGCTGACCGATTCGTAGTACAAAAGCCCCTTGGCGCCGTTCAACTGGTTTTCGATGATGCTGGCCACCGATTCGGACACGTCTTCCGCGGAAGCGCCCGGATACGTCGCCTGGATGGTGATGGCCGGAGGCGCCACTTCGGGATACTGGGACACCGGCATATTGGGAATGGCCAGTATGCCGCCCAGCATGATCGCCAACGCGACCACCCAGGCAAAAATAGGCCTTTCAATAAAAAACTGTGGCATGTGAGCTCACTTTAGTGCTTTAGTACGTTACCGCGGACATCAGCCCGCCCGAACATTCGTTCATACAGAGACGGGGCTCTGCTTACTTTTTGGCCTGCTCCGGCTTGGAAGCCGCGTCCTTGCCGGCTTCAGCGCCGGGCGCATGGCCGGCTTCCTTGCCAGCCGCGCCGCCGGCTGCCGGAGCGCCGGCGCCCGGCGCACCGGCCTGGGCGCCTTGCTTCCAGGGAATGCCCTGAACCTTGGCCCCCGGCCGGATTTTCTGGAAGCCTTCGACGACGACGACATCGCCAGCGTTCAGACCCTTGGTAATGATGTACTTGCCGCTGATTTCGGCGCCTACGCCGACCGGCACGTTGGTAATCTGATCGTTCTTGACCACCATCAGGCTGCTAAGGCCGTCGGCGGTGCGCTGCACCGCTTGCGTGGGAACCATCAGCGCTTTTTCATCCACCCCTTGAGGCAGATTGACACGCACATACATGCCGGGCAAAAGAATCTGCTCGGGGTTGTCGAACTCGGCGCGCAGATTGACCTGGCCCGTGGAGGGGTCGACGGAAATGCCCGAAAACAGCAGTTTGCCGTCGTGGTTGTAGCGCGAACCGTCTTCCAGCACCACCTGCACCTTGGCGGAGCCGTCGGGCAACTGCACCAGGGAACCGCTGGCCAGCGCCTTGCGCAGGTTCGCCAGCTCGGTGGTGGAGCGGGTTAGATCGACGTAGACACGATTGATCTGCTGCACCGTCGCCAATTGCGTCGCCGACGTGGCGCTTACCAGCGCGCCTTCGGTAACCAGCGATTTGCCGATGCGGCCGGTAATGGGAGACACCACCTTGGTATAGCCAAGGTCGATATCGGCGGCCTCCAGGGCGGCCTTTGCCGCGGCTACCGAGGCTTCCGCCTGCGACGAGGCGGACTTTGCGTTGTCGAAGTCCTGCTGGCTGACGGCGTGCGCGCCGATGAGCTTGGCATAGCGCTGGGCCAGCAGCCGCGCGCTTTGCGCATCGGCCTGCGCGCGCTTGAGCTGCGCATAAGCCTGTGCGCGCGCCGCGCGATACGGGGCGGGATCTATCGTAAACAGCAGCTGGCCTTCCTTGACCTCGCTGCCCTGCTGGAACTGGATGCCGGTGACGATGCCGTTGACCCGGGCCCGGATCTGCGCGTCTTTGATGGCCTCGACGCGGCCCGGCAATTGCGCATAGATATCCGCGCGGGCGGGTTCGACGGTAATCACGCTTACCGGCACCTTCATGTCGCCCATGCCGTGCTGCGATTTGTCGCCGCATGCCGCGAGCATCGCCGCGGACAGCACGATTGTTGCCAAAGCCTTTTGCCGCGCGGACAAATTAAGAATATGCATTTCAACCCCCGACACAAAGGCGCCCCGTTTGGGGCGCACTTGTGATGCCTGTAATTTTTGGTAAACGTTGAGTATAAAGCAAAAACAATCTGCCTAGGCAAACAAAATTAACGCAAATTTATGAACAAAACGTTTCAGGGGATTTCGAGCACGTGGCCGCGTCCACCGCGCATCGGCCCGGGGCAGGCGGCCGCCTTACCCAAG